>NZ_JBHVEU010000147.1:0-18513 GCF_042802075.1 Kitasatospora sp. NPDC057518 | reverse complement strand
TCCACCCCGAAGGGCTTCACCGTTCGACTTGCATGTGTTAAGCACGCCGCCAGCGTTCGTCCTGAGCCAGGATCAAACTCTCCGTGAATGTTTACTCGGCCCCGACAATCAAGCAGGGCCGGTCCACACCCGCGTTGAGCGGCACGGCAACCACCGGAATAGGGTGATCCCGCGCACTGCGTCCTCGCTAGTGTTTGTTTCAAAAGGAATCTCCAACCCCAGTCGCAATGACCGAGGCCGGGGATGTCAACATATCTGGCGTTGACTTTTGGCACGCTGTTGAGTTCTCAAGGAACGGACGCTTCCTTCGGACCGCCTTCCAGCGGACCCTCCGGGCTTCGTTCTTTCGTGTTTCCAGCTTATCAGATGTTTTCCGCTCCGTTTTCCGGAGTTTCATTCATCGGATTCACTTTCCGCTTTGCCGCCCCGGTCTCCCGCGGCGACTCCGGAACTGTACGGGCACCGGCCCGCCACATGCAAATCGTCCCGCCCCGCTGTCGCGGGACGGGACGATCCGTCGTTCGAGCACCGTCAGGCGCGGCCCATCTCCTCGGCGATGGCCGCCGCGAAGGCGTCGATGTCGGCCTCCGTGGTGTCGAAGGCGCACATCCAGCGGACCTCGCCGGTGTGCTCGTTCCAGAAGTAGAAGCGGTAGCGCTTCTGGAGCCGCTCGCTCACCTCGCGCGGGAGGATCGCGAACACCGCGTTCGCCTGGGCCGGGCGGACCACCTCGACGCCGTCGATCTTCCGGACCGCGGCCTCCAGGCGGCTGGCCATCGCGTTGGCGTGGCCGGCGTTGCGCAGGTAGAGGTCGCCGGAGAGCAGGGCCTCGAACTGGACCGAGACGAAGCGCATCTTCGAGGCGAGCTGCATCGAGGTCTTGCGCAGGTACGTGATGTTGCGAACCCGCTCCGGGTTGAGCACCACCACGACCTCGCCGAACAGCAGGCCGTTCTTCGTCCCGCCGAAGGAGAGCACGTCGACGCCCACGTCGGTGGTGAAGGCGCGCAGCGGCTGGCCGAGCGAGGCGGCGGCGTTGGCCAGGCGGGAGCCGTCCACGTGGACGAGCATGCCCAGCTGGTGGGCGTGCTCGGTGATCGCGCGGATCTCGTCGGCGGTGTAGAGGGTGCCGAGCTCGGTGCTCTGGGTGATGGAGACCGCGAGCGGCTGCGCGCGGTGCTCGTCGCCGAAGCCCCAGGCCTGCTGGTCGAGCAGCTCGGGGGTGAGCTTGCCGTCCGGGGTGGGGACGGTGAGCAGCTTGATGCCGCCCATCTTCTCCGGGGCGCCGCCCTCGTCCACGTGGATGTGGGCGGACTCGGCGCAGACCACCGCGCCCCAGCGCGGGAGCAGGGCCTGGAGGGCGACCACGTTGGCGCCGGTGCCGTTGAAGACGGGGTAGGCCTCGGCCTTGTCGCCGAAGTGGCGGCGGAAGACGTCCTGGAGGTGGGCCGTGTAGTCGTCCTCGCCGTAGGCGATCTGGTGGCCGCCGTTGGCGAGGGCTATCGCGGCGAGGACCTCCGGGTGCACGCCGGCGTAGTTGTCGCTGGCGAAGCCGCGGACGGCGGGGTCGTGCCGCCGTACCGCGTCCGTACGGGTGAGGTCGGTCATCGGGCTGTCAGCCACAGGTGCTGTCCGTTCAGTTCTGCTGCGGGGCGGTCCCAGAGGCCCGCCAGGTGTCCGGCGAGGTCGGCGGTGTCGGTGAAGCCGGCGAACTTCGCCTCCGGCTTCTCGGCCCGCATTTCGGGACTGACCAGCGCCTTGATGACCAGGATCGCAGCCGCCGCGGTGGGCTCGCCGTCGGGGGCGGTGGTCTCCTTCTTGAAGGAGTCGGCCATGGCGAGGGTCCACGCCTCGGTGGCGGCCTTGGCGGCCGCGTAGGCGGCGCCGCCCGCGGTGGGCTTGTGCGCGGCCGCGGCGGAGATCATCGCGTAGCGGCCGGCGGTGCTGCGGACCAGCGCGGGCTGGAAGGCCAGCGAGGTGTGCTGGAGGGTGCGCACGACGGTGTCGTGCAGGAAGTCCCAGTCGTCCAGCCGGGTGTCGAAGAAGGTCTTGCCGCCGCGCCAACCGCCGACCAGGTGGAACAGGCCGTCGACGTGGCCGTGCTCGGACTCCAGGTGGTCGGCCCAGTCGTGGACCTCCTGGGGGTCGAGCAGGTCGATCACCTGACCGCTGACCTTGGCCCCGCGGACGGCCACCCGGGTGGCGTCCAGTGCGGACTCCAGGCGCTGGGCGTCGATGTCGGCGCCGATCACGGTGGCACCGTCGGCGGTGAGGCGGCGCAGCACGGCGCGGCCGGCCGGGCCGCTGGCTCCGGCGACGGCGATGACCTTGCCGGCCAGCGGGGCGTTGGTGGAGGTGGTCACGCGGCGGCTCCCTGGATCCCGGCGCCGGTGATGCCGGCGGTGGCGGCGATGACGCCGCTCAGCTTCTTGTTGAGGGCCTCGTAGAACATGCTCAGCGGGAACTCGTCCGGGAGCACGGCGTCGCAGAGGGCCTTGTTGAGGGCCTTGCCGTCGGTGATGTCGAGCGGCAGGGCCTCGGAGCCCTTCGCCCAGGTGGAGGCCGGGTGCGGGGTGAGGTAGCGGGAGACCAGCTCGTACGCGGCGATCCAGTGGGCCGGCTTCGGCCGGTCGATGCCGTCGCGGTAGAGGGTCTCGATCTCGGCGCAGAGCGCGTTGGTGACCTGCTGGGCGCGCTCCCAGTCGATGCTGAGGCGGTTGTCGCGCCAGCGCAGCGCGTCGTGCTTGTGCAGGTAGGCGAAGAGCAGCTGGCCGCCGAGGCCGTCGTAGTTGCGCACCCGGTCGCCGGAGACCGGGAAGCGGAACAGGCGGTCGAAGAGGACCGCGTACTGGACGTCGCGGGCGTGCGGGTTGCCCTCGGTCTCCAGCTGCACCGCCTCCTTGAAGGTGGTGAGGTCGCAGCGGAGCTCCTCCAGGCCGTACATCCAGAACGGGCTGCGCTGCTTGATCATGAAGGGGTCGAACGGCAGGTCGCCGTGGCTGTGGGTGCGGTCGTGGACCAGGTCCCACAGGACGAAGGTCTCCTGCGCGCGCTGCTGGTCCTGGAGCAGGCCCTCGGCGTCGGCCGGGATCTCCAGGCCGAGCTGCTGGACGGCGCTGGTGGTGACGGCGCGGAAGCGCGCGGCCTCGCGGTCGCAGAAGATGCCGCCCCAGGTGAATCGTTCCGGCGCCTTGCGCACGGAGACCGTCTCGGGGAAGAGCACGGCGGAGTTGGTGTCGTAGCCGGCGGTGAAGTCCGTGAAGGTGATCGGCACGAACATCGGGTTGTCGAAGCGGGTGCGCTCCAGCTCGGCCAGCCAGTCGGGCCACACGACGCTCAGCAGGACGGCTTCCAGGTTGCGGTCCGGGTTGCCGTTCTGGGTGTACATCGGGAAGACGACCAGGTGCTCCAGCCCGTCCTCGCGCTGGGCGGCGGGCTGGAAGGCGAGGAGCGAGTCCAGGAAGTCGGGCTCGCGGTAGCCGGTGTCGGCCCACTTGGCGAGGTCCGCGTCGACGGCGGCCAGGTAGGCGGCGTCGTGCGGGAAGTTCGGAGCGAGCTCCTGGACGGCGGCGCGGACGGTCGCGACCAGCGGGTCGACCGTGTGCCGCTGGACGGCGGCCAGGTCGATCGAGCCGTCCTTCGACTGGAGCGGGCGCAGCGTCTCGACGGCCTCCTTCAGGCGCAGCCAGGCCGGGTGGCCGGCGAGGGTCGAGACCGGGGCGTCGGCCGCCACAGCGAGCCTTGGCGAAAGATTCTGCATCGTGGACTCACTTCGACAGGAGTTATTTCAACGGGAACACCATAAGTACGAAAGGTTCTCCCGTTCAAGGGGGGCCGGACGGGCAAAGTTCCGGCGCACCACCGCTCCGGCGCGGAAACCTTCGGCGAGAGGCGGGTTGTCCGGCATGTGGACAGTGATCTGGATGTTCTGGACAGATGCGCCGTTCTGATGCGAACCTCCCCGCATGCTCCCGGCGGTGATCACGGTGGCCGTACGCCACGACAGCCCGTTCCGGGCGCCCTCCCGTCGGCACGTCTGCCGTCGCTGTCGCTGTCGCGCGCGCGGCCTCTGCTGCCGCTGTCGCCGCTGTTGTTGACCGGCCTGCCGCCGACCCGGCTGCCGCCGGTCCGGCTCGGGGGGCGCCGCGGACGCGGGCCCGTACGCCGACCATGCCGCGTGTGTTCCGGCGCCGCCACCGGGGGGAAGTGACCCGCCGGGATGCGGGCCGCCCGTCGCGCCCTCCCGTGCCCCTCACCTTCCTTCCGTCCCGCCGGTCCTTTCCCTGGAGCCCCGTCATGACCCTCCGCAAGCCGTCCGCCGTACTGCCCATCGCCGCGCTGGTCGCCGCCGCGGCCGTGCTGACCGCCTGCGCGCCGCAGGACTCGAAGTCCGACGCCGCCCCGGGCGCCTCGGGCGCGGCCGGGTCGGCGGCGGGCTGCGCGCCGGGGGCGCTGGCCACGCGTACCGCCGGGACGCTGACCGTCGGCACCGACAAGCCCGCGTACGACCCGTGGTTCACCGAGGACAAGCCGGAGAACGGCAAGGGCTTCGAGTCCGCCGTGGCCTACGCGGTCGCCGAGAAGCTCGGCTACCCGAAGGAGAAGGTCAGCTGGGTGGTGGCGCCGTTCAACAAGGCGACCTCCCCGGGTGCCAAGGACTTCGACTTCGACATCAACCAGGTGTCCGTCAGCGACGAACGCAAGCAGGCGGTGGACTTCTCCTCCGGTTACTACGACGTGCGCCAGACCGTCATCGCGCTGAAGAACTCCAAGGCGGCGGGGGCCAAGAGCATCGCCGACCTCAAGGGCGCCAAGCTCGGCGCGCAGGTCGGCACCACGAGCCTGGACACCATCACCGACACCATCAAGCCGAGCACCCAGCCGGCCGTCTTCGACTCCAACGACCTGGCCAAGGCGGCGCTGAAGAACGGCCAGATCGAAGCGCTGGTGGTGGACCTGCCGACCGCCTTCTACATCACCGGCGCCGAGGTGCCGGAAGCCCAGGTGGTCGGCCAGTTCGAGGTGTCCTCGCGGGCCGAGCAGTTCGGCCTGGTGCTGGACAAGGGCTCCAAGCTGACCGGCTGCGTCTCGCAGGCGGTGGACGCGCTGCGCGCCGACGGCACGCTGGCGAAGCTGGAGAAGCAGTGGCTCTCCGACGCCGTCTCGGCACCGGTGCTGAAGTGAGTGCTGACCTGGGCCCCCGGCCGAGCGGGGAGTCGTCGGGCGGGGAGTCGTCGGGTCGGGAGGGCTCGGTGGACCTCGCCAAGGCCCCGGCGGCGCGGACCGGGACGCCGGCCGCGGAGGACGGCTACCGCCCGTCCGAGCGGCGGCTGGCGCACGAGGCCTACCGGCGTTCCCGGGCCCGCCGCTCGGCGCTGATCGCCACCGCGTCGACCCTGGCGACGGCCGTCGTGCTCTACCTGCTGGTCGTCAACTCCCCCGGCTGGGAGGTGACCCGGCGGACCTTCTTCAACCTCGACTACGCCCGCCAGGCACTGCCCGAGGTGCTGAAGGGGCTGCGGCTGAACCTGGAGCTGATGCTCGGCTGCGGGGCGCTGATCCTGGTGTTCGGACTGCTGCTGGCGGTGCTGCGGACGCTGCGCGGGCCGGTCTTCCTGCCGGTGCGGCTGCTGGCCACCGCGTACGTGGACTTCTTCCTCGGGCTGCCGATGATCATCTGCCTGCTCGTGATGATCACCGGGGTGCCGGCGCTGCGGCTGACCGGGGTGACCACCGATCCGCTGCTGCTGGGCGGGGCCGCGCTGGTGCTGACGTACTCCGCGTACGTCTCCGAGGTGTTCCGCTCCGGCATCGAGTCGGTGCACCCGAGCCAGCGCGCCGCGGCCCGGTCGCTGGGGCTGACCAACGCGCAGGCGATGCGGTACGTGGTGCTGCCGCAGGCCGTCCGCCGGGTGGTGCCGCCGCTGCTCAACAACCTGGTGAGCCTCCAGAAGGACACCGGGCTGGTCTCGATCGGCGGGGCGATCGACGCGGTGTACGCGGCGAAGATCATCGCGGCCCGGTCCTTCAACTTCACGCCGTACCTGGTGGCGGGGCTGGTGTTCATCGTGCTGACCATTCCGTTGACCCGGTTCGCCGACTGGCTGACCACCCGGATGAACCGCCGCCAGCTGCAGGGAGGTGCGGTGTGACGTCGAGCGAGGTGCTCCGGCTGGAGTCGGTGCGCAAGACCTTCGGCGACCAGGTGGTGCTGCGCGACGTGGACCTCGCCGTGGCCGAGCACTCGGTGACGGCGCTGATCGGGGCGTCCGGCTCCGGCAAGTCCACGCTGATGCGCTGCGTCAACCTGCTGGAGGGGATCGACGACGGGGCGATCTTCCTGGACGGTGAGGAGATCACCGATCCGCGCGCGGACGAGGACGCCGTACGGCGCCGGATCGGCGTGGTGTTCCAGTCGTACAACCTGTTCCCGCATCTGACGGTGCTGGAGAACATCACGCTCGCGCCGCGCCGGGTGCACCGGGTCGCCCGGGCCGAGGCGGAGGCGCGGGCGCTGGAACTGCTCGACCGGCTCGGGCTGGCGGCCAAGGCGAAGGAGTACCCGGACCGGCTGTCCGGCGGGCAGCAGCAGCGGGTCGCCATCGTGCGCGCGCTGGCCACCGGGCCGCGGCTGCTGCTCCTGGACGAGATCACCGCGGCGCTCGACCCGGTGCTGGTCGGCGAGGTGCTGTCGGTGGTGCGGGACCTCAAGGAGCAGGGGATGACGATGGTCCTCTCCACCCACGAGATGGGCTTCGCCCGCGAGGTCGCCGACCGGGTCTGCTTCCTGGACGGCGGGGTGGTGCTCGAACAGGGGCCGCCGGAGCAGGTGTTCGGCGACCCGCAGGAGGAGCGCACCCGGCAGTTCCTCAGCCGGGTGGTCGCCTCGGGGCGGCTCCAGGGCTGAGCGGGCACGCCCGGCCGGCGGGTACCGCGCTCTGCGGCCGGGGTTTGCCACGAGGCGTGCGGTGGGCGTGCGGCAGGCGTGCGGCCAGGGCTTTCGCAAGGACGGGCACCACTGTGCGCCCCCGTACGCGCCCTGGCCACGCCCGGCCGGGTGCGGTGATCGTGGACCGGACGTCCGCCGCCGCGCACGGGGGCGGCGCACGGGCGACAGCCGACGGGTGACAACTGACAGCCGACAGATTTCATCATCTGTTCGCTGACCGCTGTCCGTTGTCATCTGTTCGCCGCCCGCCGCCCCGTCGCCCACCGCCCCGGGAGGCCTCCGTTGCACGGACCCGCCCTGGTCAACTGGCTCCTCGCCCTCCTCGCCGCCGGCGCGGGCACCTCCTGCCTGACCCGGCTGCGCCACTCCCCCTGCGCCCCGGGCGGCGCACACCGGCCGCTCGCCCGCGAGTCCGACGCCGCCGAGGCACTGATGGGGCTCGGCATGGCCGCGATGGCCGTCACCGGCGCCACCGTCCCGGCCGCCGTCTGGGCCGGGCTCTTCGGCCTCCCCGCCGCCGCCTTCCTGCTCGCCGCCGTCCACGCCCCTGCCGGGCGGGCGCACCGCCTGCACCACGCGGTCGGCGCGCTCGCCATGACGTACATGGCCCTCGCGATGGCCGGCGCCTCCGGCCACGGGCACCACCAGGCCGCCGCCCTGGGCCTTCCGGTGCTGACCGGGGCGCTCCTCCTCTACTTCGGCGGGTACACCCTCTGGACCGGCAGCCGGCTGCTGCGCACCCCGGCGGGCGCCCTCGCGGTCGGCACCGCCGGTCTGCCACAGGCCTGCCGACTCACCATGGGGATCGGCATGTTCGCCATGCTCCTGACCATGTGACGGCCGCACGCCACGACCTCCGGCACCCCAAGGCCCCCGTCCGGGCGTGGCGTTGGTCACTGGCCGGACGAAAGCCGTTCCACCGGACGTCGCCAGCGCATAGGTTGGCGGGGAGCGCGTTGTCGCGTTCCGTGCGTACTCGGGGAGCCCATCGATGCCTGCCCTGATCGGCCTGCTGCTGCTCGGCCTGCTGCTCTCGACCGTCGCGCCCCGGCTGCTGGCCCGGGCCCGCTGGGCGGAGCGCGAACCGGTGCTGGCACTGCTGGTGTGGCAGTGCCTGGTGGTGGCCGTCCTGCTCTGCTGTGCGCTGGGCCTCCTCCTGGCGGCCTCCGCCGCCCTGCCGGAGCTGCGCGCGCTGCTGTTCCGCGGCGCGCCGCACGGTGTGGAGGCGGCGTACGGCCTCCAGGAGGCCGAGGGCTGGGGCCGGCTGTGCGCCGCGGCACTGGCCGCGGGCGGGGTGCAGACGGTGCTGGCGCTCACCCGCGAGGTCCGCACGGCCAAGGCGCTGCGCAATCGCCGGCACGCCCAACTGTCCACCCGGGCACCCGAGTTGCCGGACAGCATCGAGAGCGACCGGAGCCGCCGGGAGCGGCTGGTGGTCCTGGAGAACGTCCGCCCGGAGGCGTGGTCGCTGCCCGGACCGGACTCCCGGCTGGTGGTCACCACCGGCGCCCTCCGGCAGCTGACCGACCGGGAGCTGGCGGCCGTGCTGAGCCATGAGCGCGGCCACGTCCGGGCCCGGCACCACTGGCTCCAGCAGTTCGCCCAGGCGCTCGCCTCCGGCTTCCCCGGGGTCGGCGTGTTCAGCGCCTTCCGGGACCAGGTGGCGGAGCTGGTCGAGCTGGCCGCCGACGACCGGGCCGCCCGTCGGCACGGCCGGCACACCACCGCCCTGGCGCTGGCCGAACTCAACCTGGACCGCGGGGTGTTCGGCTCCTGTCCGCCCGGCCTGGCGCAGTCCCCGAAGCGGGTCGACCGGCTGCTCGCGGGCCGTCCGCGGCTCTCCGTCCCGCACCGGCTGCGGCTCACCGTCGGGGCGCTCGCCGCGCCCGCCGTGGTCGTCCTGCTGGCCGCCGCACCGGGGCTGCACTCGCTACTCTGAGGCCAACCAGGCTTCAGCCAGGGGTTTTTGACGTTCCGTCAGCCGGAAAACCGATCCGTCAGTCGGTGGACGATCCGCAGGCCGGCCCGAGTCCGCCGCCGAGGGTCAGCTCCAGCACCTGGCGGTGGAGCGGCCTGGCCTGCTCGTACCGTTCCCGCCCGGCCTCGGTGAGGGTGAGCACGACGCCCCGCCGGTCGCTCTCACACATCGCCCGGGTGACCAGTCCGGCCTTCTCCAGGCGGGCGATCAGCCGGGAGAGCGCGCTCTGGCTCAGGTGGACGGTGTGGGCCAGCTCGCTCACCCGCACCGCGGGCCCGCCGCCGCCCCCGCACTCCTCGACGAGGCGCTCCAGCACCTCGAACTCGCTCATGCCCAGCCCGTACCGGTCGCCCAGCTCGCGGTCGAGCATGCAGGCAGCGGCAGCGTGCCGGGCCAGCAGCTCGCGCCACTGCGCGACGAGACCGGTCTCCGCCGGGGAGTCGAGTTCAGCCACGCCGCCACCCTAGCACGTGCATCGACAATTATTGCGTTCACATCTAATTCACTTGCATTGAATGCATGTGCATGTACTGTCCACCCCATGACCACCGCGACCGTCCCATCACCCGATGCCCCGTCAACCAGCGGGCCGCACTGGACTCCCCGCCTCTGGGGCACCCTGATCGTGCTCTGCGCCGCCATGTTCCTGGACGCCCTGGACGTCTCCATGGTGGGCGTCGCCCTCCCGTCCATCGGCTCCGACCTGCACCTGTCCACCTCCACCCTGCAGTGGGTGGTCTCCGGCTACGTGCTCGGTTACGGCGGTCTGCTGCTGCTCGGCGGACGCGCCGCCGACCTGCTCGGCCGCCGCCGGGTGTTCCTGGTCGCCCTGGGCGTCTTCGCCGCCGCCTCACTGGTCGGCGGCCTGGTCGACGACGGCGGCCTGCTGATCGCGGCCCGCTTCCTCAAGGGCGTCAGCGCCGCCTTCACCGCCCCGGCCGGCCTGTCGATCATCACCACGACCTTCGCGGAGGGCCCGGCCCGCAACCGCGCCCTGTCGATCTACACCACCTGCGGTGCCAGCGGCTTCTCGCTCGGCCTGGTGCTCAGCGGCCTGCTCACCTCGGTCGGCTGGCGCTGGACCTTCCTGATGCCCGTCCCGGTCGCGCTGCTCGCGCTGGTCTTCGCCGTCCGGCTGCTCCCCCGCCCGGTCGAGGAGCGCGCCAAGGGCGGCTACGACGCGCTGGGCGCGATCACCGGCACCGCGACCGTGCTGCTGCTGGTCTTCACCGTCACCGAGGCCCAGGGCGCCGGCTGGCTGAGCGCGCGCACGCTCGGCTCGATGCTCGTCGTCGCCCTGCTGGCCGCCGCCTTCCTGTGGGTGGAGAGCCGCGCCGCGCACCCGCTGGTCCGGCTCGGCATCTTCCGCAACGGTTCGGTCGCCCGGGCCAACGTGGTCGCCTTCGCGATGACCGGCGCGTACGGCGGTTTCCAGTTCGTGGTCACCCTCTACCTCCAGCACCTGCTCGGCTGGTCGGCGCTGGAGATGGCCCTCGGCCTGCTCCCCGCCGCGGCCCTCATCGCGCTCTCGGCGCCCTTCATGGGCCCGATCGTGGACCGCTTCGGCACCGGGCGGCTGCTGCCGATCGGCCTGCTCTCGCTGGTCGCCGCCTTCGCGCTGTTCCTGCGGCTGGACGAGCACAGCTCGTACCCCGGCCTGGTGCTGCCCTCGATGCTGCTGCTCGGCGTGGGCTTCGCCTTCGCCTTCCCCTCGGTGAACATCGCCGCCACCGACGGCGTGGGCGACGAGGAGCAGGGCCTGGCCTCGGGCCTGGTGAACACCGCGATCCAGGTCGGCACCGCGGTGGTCCTGGCCGGAGCGACCGCGATGATCACGGCCGGCAGCGCGGGCGGCGACAGCCCGCAGGCCCAGCTGGACGGCTACCGGCCGGCGCTGCTGTTCGTCACGATGGTCGCCCTGGTCGGCCTGGTGGTCGCGGCGGCGGGCGCCCTGGTGGACCGGCGCCGCGCCTCAACTCCCGCGCCGGTGCCGGATTATGATTACTCATCAGCCGGGTCGACCGCGGCCCGCGCCGAAGTCCTGACCGAGCGCTGACCCCGGGCCCCGCCCGCGGCCGATCTCCGGGCCGTCGGGCCGTGGCGCCGGCTCCACCAAACCCCCGTGTTGGTGGAGCCGGCCGTCTTCGTGGCGGCCGCCCGGGCAGCGCCCCTCGGGGCACGGTTCCTCGGTGCGGCTGTCGGCTCCGCAAGTATATTGGCTGGCAGCCAACGAACGTTCGGAGCAGACACGATGGCACCTCGCGGGGATTCGGTCAATGAGGAGATGCGGCAACGCTCCCGCCGACGCATCATGCGGGCCACCGTCGAGCTGGTTGACCAGCGCGGATACGCGGGCACCACGCTGACGGACATCGCCGAGCGGGCCGGACTCGCCCGCGGGCTGCTCTCGTACTACTTCGACGGCAAACGGCTGCTGATGCAGTCCGCGACGCACCGGATGATGCACCAGTCGCTGGCCTGCGCCCTGGCGGAACTGGCACCCGGTTCCTCGCCGAACGCCCGGCTGGCCCGGGCGATCGACACCGTGCTCGGGCTGGCACTGGACCACCCCCGGGTGATGCGCTCGCACCTGGCGCTGATCCTCGACCCGGACACCGGCGCCTTCGTCCAGGACCCGGAGCAGCAGCAGCTCGGGGCCCTGCTCCAGGGCCTGCTGCTCGACTGGGGCGCGCCCGACCCGGTCGCCGAGCACGCCGTCCTGCGCAGTGCGCTGATGGGCGGCTGCATCGGGGTGCTGCTGCCGGGCGCCGAGATCCCGCTGGCGCCGATCCGGGCCGACCTCTTCCGCCGCTACGACCTGGCCTGGGAGCTGGGCCGCCCGCCGCAGCCGTCCCCGCCGGAACGCGAGAGGCCGCCGGCCCGCGACTGACGGCGGGTGGGCGGCCTGGCGGACCGACTGCCGGGGGCCTCGCGAGGGAGGGATCTCACAGGCCCCGGACGGCAGCGGCTCAGCGTTCCTTCAGGATCGAGGCGAGCAGGTCTATCGTGCGCTCCGGCGTGAGACTGTCCACGCAGAGCCGCTCCATGACCTGGATGTAGGCGTCGACGTCGTCGCGCTTGTCCAGGTAGAGCGCGCTGGTGAGCTGCTCCAGGTAGACCACGTCCGCGAGGTCCTGCTCCGGGAAGCGCAGGATCGTGAACGCCCCGGACTCGCCCGCGTGCGCGCCGAACCGGAACGGCATGACCTGGATCACCACGTTGGCCTGCTCGGCGACGTCGATCAGGTACTGCACCTGACCGCGCATCACCTGGGGCCCGCCGACCGGCCGGCGCAGCGCGGCCTCGTCGATGACCGCCCACAGGCGCGGGCTGGCCCCCTCGGTCAGCAACTTCTGACGGCGCAGCCGGAGGCTGACCCGCCGTTCGACCTCCTCCTCGCTGATGACCGGCCGACTCTGGCCGAAAACCGCCCGTGCGTACTCCTCGGACTGCAGCAGTCCGGGGATGAACTGCACCTCGTAGGTGCGGATGAGCTGGGCGGCCTCCTCCAGGCCGACGTAGGTCTGGAACCAGCCCGGCAGCACGTCGTTGAAGCTGTGCCACCAGCCGGACTTGTTGGCCTCGCGGACGAGGCCGAGCAGGGCTTCCCGCTCGATGCCGTCGTCCACGCCGTACAGGCTGAGCAGGTCGGCGACGTCGCG
Source organism: Kitasatospora sp. NPDC057518 (assembly GCF_042802075.1). Classification (NCBI taxonomy): domain Bacteria; kingdom Bacillati; phylum Actinomycetota; class Actinomycetes; order Kitasatosporales; family Streptomycetaceae; genus Kitasatospora; species Kitasatospora sp. NPDC057518. Next base: position 5,924 of record NZ_JBHVEU010000147.1, on the reverse strand, counting down.
CTCCTTGAAGCTGACGCGGCCGAGTTCCATGCGGCTGATCTTGGACTCGGAGGCCCGGATCGCGTAGCCCGCGTCCTCGCGGGTGATGCCGCGCGCCTCACGCAGGCGGCGCAGCTGCGAGCCGAGGAGGATCCGGCGGACCATCGAGCCGCCGCCCGGCTGAACTGTGGTCATGCGGTCGAAACCTCCACCTAGGGCAAACAGCGCACAGTCTGCCATCAGTTGAGCGCTCACGGTGCCGATACTGACGGATGTTCCTATCAGTTCTGCACTCCACGCACCAGGATGCACGTGCATTCGGCGCTTGCATATGCCAATAGTGCGACTGCACGTGAATCGACTCTTGCATCTGCAGTGAGCGCACACCACCATGGTGCACGTGCACCTGCACATCCCTGGCAATCCCGCGGGCTCCGCGTCGACCCCACGCGCGACTCCGTGCACCGACCCGACGGCGTCCCCCGCGTCATCGGGCGTTCGAGTGCGCGCGCGCCTGGTCGAGGGGGCGGCCGAGCGGCCGAGCGAGTCGGAGGTGACCGGCATGACCCCGGCGGGTCCAGCCGTGTCCGCCCCCTTATGGGAGGAGCTCTTCATGAGCACCGGTACGGCTTTGGCGGTTGACCCCCATGTGGTCACCTGTACGCTCGCTCCTCGCTTCGAAGCCGTCAGAACCGCGCGGGACTTCGCTCGGAGCACGCTCCAGCTCTGGGGCCTGACGGAACTGTTCGACGACGTCGCGCTGGTGGCCTCGGAACTCGTGACCAACGCGCTCCGGCATGCGATCGGCGCACGGCCCGACCCGTCGGGCGGCGCCCTGGGCGAGTACGACTTTCCCATGAAGCCGACCGCGGACGGCCGGCTGCCGATCCGAATAAGCCTGGTGCACCGCGCACCCCAGGTGGTCTGCGCGGTGAGCGATCCGAGCAGCACCGGCCCGGTCGCCCGGGAGGCCGACTTCGTCGCCGAATCGGGCCGCGGGCTGCACCTGGTGGAGTCGTTCAGCCGCTCCTGGGGCTGGCACCCGCTGGGCAGCGGCAAGGTGGTCTGGGCGATGTTCGAGGCCGAGTCGGTCGGCGGTTCCCCGCTGGACGGACACCCCGGGCTCGGCGGCCGCTCACCGCTCGACGGTCCCGTCGACGTCGGCGGACGGCATCGACGCTCGGCCTAGGACGGGCCCCGCGCTCCGAGCGGGTCCTGCACTCCCAGCGAGCCCCGTGCTCCGAGCGGGCCCGGCGTTCCGGACGAGCCCTGACCCCGGGACAGACCCTGCGCTCCGGAGGAGCCCCGCCTTCGGGACGGACCCCGCACCGGACGGCGCGCGGCCGGTCGACGGACACCCCGGGAGGACCGCACCCCGGGCGCTTCCAGCAGGCCCCGTCGAGAGCCTCCGGCACCACGGAACCGCGAGCGGCTCAGCGCGGCCGGGCGGGCCGGGCGGCCGGACGGATCCGGGAGAGGCCTCCGGAGCGAAGACATCCGGAGGAGACAAAGACAAAGGCCGTCGTGGTGTCGGCACCCACGACGGCCCCCCGATGATGGAGCACGGCGGCCGGTCAGACCGCCAGGTGGTCGAACTCCCCGTCCTTCGCCCCCAGCAGCAGGGCGGAGATCTCGGCCCGGGTGTAGATGAGGGCGGGGCCGTCCGGGAACCGCGAGTTGCGCATCGCCACATCGCCGCCCGGCAGGGCCGCGAACTCGACGCAGTTGCCCTGGGAGTTGCTGTGCCGGCTCTTCTGCCAGACCACCCCCTGGAGATCGGCGGCGGCCATCCCGTTGTAGGTGTCGTACGAGCCGTGCGTGTCCTGCGAGTCGTGCATAGAAATCTCCCGAAGAGCTCCGGAGTTGTCGTCCAGCGCGGCGCCCCCGGCACCGCCGAAACGAACGGACCGGCCCCGTACCGGTCCGGCACAACGCCTCACTTGACGTGATGATAGCCGCAGTGCACGTGCATCAGCACGGGACATTGCAGGTGCACGAGGCCTTTTACCCGCAGCCGCGAACTCTTCACGGGCCCTTCCCCTGACGGTACGTAAACGGACATAGCCGATGAATCGTCGAGCCCGCGATAACCGGCCGTGAGCACCTCCCCGCTGAATGTTGATCTTCGAATGCCGGGAGTCGCCCGCCCGTGACCCTCCGTCAAGCCGGGCTCATGCTGTGAGACATCTCACGCGCCCCGGGTGCAACGCCCGCCCCCTCGGATCGCGTCGGGACAAGCACCGGCCACCACGCGGGGGTTGGGCGAAGAATGTCCGGATTGTAGGCAAAGCGCCCGGACCGGCGCCGGAGACGCACCGGGTCCGTACCGCGAGCACGCGAAACCCGTACGGCAGCCGACTGCAAGCCGGACGGGCCGATGTCCTACGATCTCCGGCATGAGCACCGCAGCCATTCCGGGCGCGCCACTGCCCGTCCGTACTCCAGGCTCCCGTGCGCGGGGGCGCCACCGTCGTCCCGAGCGCCCCGAGATCCCGGCCGGCGCCCCGGCCCTGGTGCTCGCCGTGCCCGCGACCGCCGGGCCCGAGTCCCGCTCGGTCGTCGAGGAGCTGCTCTCGATCGTCCGCACCGAGCAGAACGGCGTCCAGACCGCCGTCGGCTACCTCCCCGGTGACGGTGCGGCGGGCGCGAGCGGCGAGGACCGCACCGTGGCCGAGCTGCTGGCCCTGGCCGCCGAGGCCGGGCGGCCCATGCCCGTCCTGGTGCCACTGGTGCCCGGCCCGCACACCTTCCTGACCGGGCTTCACGCGCTCGCCGCCGAGTACGGCGCGCCCGTCACCGACCCGCTGGGCCCGCACCCGCTGCTGGCCGAGGCCGTGCACGTCCGGCTCTCCGAGGCCGGGCTGGCCCGGGCCGACCGCGCCCGACTGTTCGCCATCGCGACCGCCGCGGACGGCGTGGTGCTGACCACCGTCGGCGGCGAGGACGCGGCCGCCGCGGCCGGCATCACCGGCGTGCTGCTGGCCGCCCGGCTGGCCGTGCCGGTCGTCGCCGCCGCGCTCGACGTGCCCGGCTCGGTGGCCGCGGCCGTCAACCACCTCAAGGACACCGGCTCGCAGCGCCCGGCGCTGGCCCCGCTGGTGATCGGCCCGGAGGCGGACTCCGAGCTGCTCGCCACCGCCGCCGAGGAGACCGGCTGCCCGTCGGCCGCGCCGCTGGGCGCCTACCCGTCGGTCGGCCAGCTGATCGCCTCCACCTACCTGGCCGCGCTGCCCACGCCGTCCCCGGAGGACCTGGCGCGGGCCGAGGCGGAGGCGGCGGCCGCCGCCGAGGCCGAGGGGGTCGTGGAGGGCTCCCGTGGCGCCCACGCGGCCGCCGAGGGGCCTGGCGGACGATAAGGACACCGCGCGCGGGTTCGCGCGCACCGAAGGGCCCGGAACGGATCGCGTTCCGGGCCCTTCCGCGTACTTCCCCCCACCCCGTCCGTCCCGTACGGGAGTCACCCGGCAATGAAGGGGAATGTCCGTTCTGGCGCTATTTGAAAGGAAATAGGGAGCGCGGATTCACATGCTCCGATCGCGACCGCTCCCCCACCCGCCGGAGTGCGCCACTCCGCGATTCGACACACCGTCACGCCACTCCTGAGGCGGAGCCAGTTGTCGGCTTCCACAACAGCATTGCCTGAAAACGATCATTTACGATCATGGTGAGTGGCAATTTTGGCAGTTTCCACTAAACCGTGATGCACATCACAGTGGTTTGCAGTTTGAACTTAAGTCTGATTAACGTGCTCCCCGTTCGTGACCACACGAACCCGGTCATCCGCAACGCCGAGTCCTGCCGTCGGATGTCCTGGAAGCGCGAAAACGCACCACGGCAGGAGCGGGGGACCCACAGGTAAGTCGCCCCGGACCGCTCTCCGGAACGGTCCAGGGCTAGGGGTGAAGCCGTGCTCACCGCACGGCCGGGCAACTCCAGCCCGAATCCGACAGCTCACCTCGCAGGCGTGGGAGAGGACCACGTCTTCATGCTGCCCACCAACGGCACCCGTCTGTCCGGCCGTACCCGTCGCGTGATCGCCGCCCTCGGCGTCGCGGGCGTCGGCCTCACCGTCCCCTGCCTCACCACCGGCACCGCCTCGGCCGCCTCCGTCGCCACCTGGGACAAGGTCGCCCAGTGCGAGAGCGGCGGCAACTGGAGCATCAACACCGGCAACGGCTTCTACGGCGGCCTCCAGTTCACCTCCAGCACCTGGTCCGCCTTCGGCGGCACGGCCTACGCGGCCCGTGCCGACCTGGCCACCAAGGACCAGCAGATCGCCGTCGCCGAGAAGGTCCTCGCCTCGCAGGGCCCCGGCGCCTGGCCGGTCTGCTCGGTCCAGGCCGGGCTCACCAAGGGCGGCGCCGCGGCCGCCGTTGACACCTCGGCGGGTTCGACCGCCGCCAAGCCCGCCGCGCCCGCCCAGAGCGCCAAGCCGGCCGCTCCGGCCGCGAAGCCCAGCGCCAAGCCCGCGCAGCCGCAGACCCCCGCCGCGAAGCCCGCCGCGCCCGCCCAGGGCGACGCACAGGCCTCCACCGACTCCGCCGCCTCCGGCAACCGGAGCGACTGGGTGCAGAAGCGCCAGCAGCAGGCCCAGGGCGGCGACTACACCGTCGTCGAGGGCGACTGGCTGTCCGCGATCGCCGACCAGCACAAGGTGCAGGGCGGCTGGCAGCGGCTGTACGACCTCAACCGCGGCACCCTGACCGAGGGTCCGGACACCATCTACCCGGGCCAGCAGCTTTCCTTCGGCGGCAACGGCCAGGCCCGGGCCGGCCAGTCCTCCGCCGGCACGTCCGGCTCGGACTTCACCTGGTTCGACCGCTCGCAGAAGTCCGGCCAGTCCGCGAACGGCGGTGCCGTGAACGCCCAGCCGACCGCGCAGCCGGAGGCCCCGGCCGCCAAGCCGTCCACCAAGCCGGCCGCGAAGCCCGCCACCAAGCCCGCTCCGCAGCCCCAGGCCCAGACGCAGACCCAGACCCAGGCGCCGGCCGCGACCGGCAGCATGGCCGCCGCGGTCTCCTTCGCCGAGTCGAAGGTCGGTCAGGCGTACGTCTACGGCGGCACCGGCAACGGCGGCTGGGACTGCTCCGGCCTGACCCAGGCCGCGCTGCGCGCCGCGGGCATCTCCGTCCCGCGCGTCGCCGCCGACCAGGCCGCCGCCAGCACCCACGTCTCGCTGGACAGCCTCCAGGCGGGCGACCTGCTGTTCTGGTCCAACAACGGCAAGGACTCCGGCGTCTACCACGTCGCGATCTACGTCGGCAACGGCAAGTACGTCGAGGCCGCCAACCCGAGCTCGGGTGTCCGCGAGCAGAGCATCGCCAACTGGGCCCCGGACTTCGCCGGCCGGGTCTGAGGACGGCGCACGGTCCACGGTCCACGGCTGACGGACCTCCGGTAACAGCTGACGGGTAACAGATAACAGCTGACAGCTTTCAACATCTGTCAGCTGTTATCCGTCAGCTGTCGGCCGTCGTCCGAACGCTGACCGCCCACCACCCCCGGGGAGAGTCTGGTCGCTCCTCCCCGGGGGTTCCGGCGTTCCCGGGGCCCCGGCGTGCCCGACCGTTCCCGACCGCGGTTCCGCCCCGTTCCGTGGTGGATCGCCGCCCCAGCGGGCATGCTGCTGCTCTGCACCCGAGGAGGAGTCACATGGCCCAGGTCACCGTCACCCTCGACGCGAACCTCGCGATCGACGCGATGATGCTTTCCGGCACCAAGAGCCCCCAGGACGCCGTCGAACTGGTTCTGCGCGACTACCTGGCCCGCGGCCGCCGCACCGAGACCCGTACCGGCGAGGCCGCCGACGGGCACCGCCTGACCGCCGACCGCCCGACCGCCCAGGAGGGCTGACCCACCCCACGGCCCGCCACGGCCTGCCACGGCCCGCGACGGCCGACCGCGCGCACGCCGACGGGCCCCGGAGAGCGATCGCCCTCCGGGGC
>NZ_JBHVEU010000146.1:0-18606 GCF_042802075.1 Kitasatospora sp. NPDC057518 | reverse complement strand
GGCCGGGTGGGCCGGGGCGCCCCGCTGAGGAGGTTCGGGCGGGGTCAGGCGGTCGTGGCCAGATCGGCCACCCGTTCCTCGACCAGCCGGGCGACGGCCCGCAGGTCGGGCTGGCGCAGCACCAGGGGGGCGCGCAGCCGGACGCCGTACTCGTTCTCCAGGGCCTCCAGCAGTCTCGCGGCGGCGAGCGAATTTCCGCCCGCGGCCAGGAAGTTGTCCTCGGGACCGAGGTCGGCGCGGCCGATCAGCTCGCGGCAGAGCTTCAGCACGGTCCGCTCGACCGGGCCGTGCCCTTCCTCCACCGCGTCCGCCACGACCGCGTCCGGCACCGCTACGTCGGCCAGCAGGGCCTGGCGGTCCACCTTGCCGTTGGCGTCCAGCGGGAAGCGCTCCACCAGGTGGACGGCGGAGGGCACGGCCTGCTCGGGCAGCCAGGGCCGGACGGAGTCGAGCAGCGCCGCCGGGTCGGCGCCGTCCTCGGCGTGGACGAAGGCCAGCAGTCGGACCCCGCCGGTCGGCGCCTGTTCGGCGGCGACCACCGCCCGGCGCACCTGCGGGTCGCGCTCGAAGGCGGCCTCGACCTCGGCGGGTTCGATCCGCACGCCGCTGACCTTGACCTGGTCGTCGAGGCGGCCATGGAACTCCAGCACGCCGTCCGGCCGCATCACCACCCGGTCGCCGGTGCGGTAGACCCGGTCGGTGCCGACCACGCCGGCGGGCGCGTCGACGAAGCGGCGGGCGGTCAGCTCGGGGTCGAGGTACCCGGCGGCCAGGCCGCGGCCGCCGATCCGCAGCTCGCCGGCCGTGCCGCGCGGTACCGGGCGGCCGTCCTCGTCGGTGACCAGGACGACGACGCCGTCGATCGGCAGGCCGATCGGCGGGGCGCCGGCGCCGTGGTCCCCGCCGGGGGCCATGGTGTGCATGGTGGTGGTGACGGTGGCCTCGGCGGGGCCGTAGGCGTTGTGGACGGTCGCGGTGACGTCGGGCCCGGGGGCGCGGCGCAGCCGGTCGCCGCCGATCACCAGGTGGCGCAGCGCCAGCCCGGCGGGCCAGGGCCGGCCGAGGACGGGCTCGGCCAGCGGGGTGGGCAGGATGGACACGGTGATGCCGGCCTCACGCCACCAGTCGGTGAGCGCGCCGGTGTCCCAGCGGACCGCCTCGGGGGCGACGACCAGGGCCGCGCCGGAGGTGAGGCCGGCCCACAGCTCCTGCACGTGCGGGTCGAAGGCGACGCCGATCAGCAGGCTGTGCCGCTCCCCGGGGCCGAGGCCGGTCGCCCCGCGGTACCACTGCAGCAGCGCGCCGAGCGCGGGCTCGGTGACGGCGACGGCCTTCGGGGTGCCGGTGGAACCGGAGGTGAGCACCGCGTAGTGGGTGCCGACCGGGACGCGCACCTGCCCGCCGGAGGTCAGGGCGGCCACCACGCCGGCGGTGGGCAGGTCCAGCGGCAGCCGCTCGCCGCCGGGCGGCAGCAGGTCCGGCTCGCCGACCAGGCAGGCCGGGCGCAGCTGCTCGGCGACGGCGCGCAGCCGGCGCTCGCCGGGGCGCGGGCCGAGCGGCAGGTGGACGGCGCCGAGCTTGGCGGCGGCCAGGGTGACGGCGACCAGCGAGACCGAGTGGGCGAGGCAGACGCCGAGCAGGTCGCCGGGGCCGACCCTGCCGCGCAGCGCCTCGGCCACGGTGTCGGCGAGGCGGTCGAGTTCGGCGTAGCTGTAGACCTGCTCGCCGTCGATCAGGGCGGGGGCGTCGGGGGTGCGGTGCGCCCAGGCGGTGAACAGGTCGAGCACCGCGCCGTCCTGGTGCGGGCGGCCGTAGCCGATGCTCAGGCCGTCCGTACTCGGGCTGCCCGTACCCGGGTTGCCCGCACTCAGGCTGTCCGTGCTCCGGAGTTCCGTGCCAAGGTGTTCCATCATCATCTCCACAGAAAGTGACGAGCCGTCAGTTCGATGCCTTGGAAGGCGCGTTCACTTGGCGTCCGCGGCGAGGGCGCGGGCCTGGTCGGCCAGCACGGCGTGGCGGAACAGGGTGCGCAGCGGCGGGCGGCTGCCGAGGTGGGGCTCCAGGTACGCGGCGAGCTGGGCGGCGAGCAGCGAGTGGCCGCCGACCTCGAAGAAGTGCGAGTCCGCGGTGAAGCGGTCGTGGCCGAGCACCTCGCGCCAGGCGGCGGCGATCAGTTGCTGGCCGGGGTCGGCGAACTCGCCCGGCGCGTCCTCCTGCGGCTCCGGAGCGTGCTCCACCAGGCGGGCGAGGGCGGCGCGGTCGGGCTTGCCGCCGGGCAGGGTCGGCATCGCGGCGACGGCCGTCCAGCTCGCCGGGACGAGTCCGCCGGGCAGCCGGCGGGCGAGCGCCTCGTGCAGGGCGGCCTGGTCGGGGCGGTCGGCGCCCTCCAGGAAGCCGACCAGGCGGGGGCCGGTCCGCGGGTCGGTGTGCAGCAGCACCGCACAGGAGCGGCCGCCGAGTTCGGCGGAGGCGGCGGCCTCGATCTCCTCCAGCTCGATCCGGTGGCCGCGCAGCTTGACCTGGTTGTCGGCGCGGCCGAGGAAGCACAGCCGCCCGTCCAGGTCGCGGTAGCCGCGGTCGCCGGTGCGGTACACCCGGGCGCCGCCGAGCGCGGGGACGGTCGTGAAGCGGGCCGCGGTGGGCTCCGGCAGGCCGAGGTAGCCCTCGGCCAACAGGCCTCCGCTGACGACGAGTTCGCCGACGCAGCCGGGGGCGAGCGGGCGCAGGGTGTCGTCCAGGACGTGGACGCTCACGCCGTCGAGTTCGGCGCCGAGCGGGATCTCGCCGTCCTCGGCGACGTCGGCGTCGGTGATCTCGTACACGGTGGAGGTGACGGTGGCCTCGGTGACGCCGTAGGCGTTCAGCACGGTGGTGGCCCCGGTCAGGCCGGTCAGTGCCCGGGCGGGCAGCCGCTCGCCGCCGAGCACCAGCAGCCGGGGCGCCCAGCGGCCGTCGTCCAGCGCCGCGCGCAGGTCCTCGCGGACGGCGAGCAGGTAGCTGGTCGGCAGGTTGGCGACGGTCACGCCGCGGGCGGCCAGCACGGCGACCAGCTCGGGCCCGGTGGGCACCTCGCGCTGCGGCACGACGAGGGCGGCGCCGGCCGCGAGGGCGGGCAGCACCTCCTCCAGGGCCACGTCGAAGGACGGCCGGGCGAACAGCAGCGCCCGGTCGGCGGAGGTGAGGTGGTAGCGGTCGACGATCGCGGCGACGTACCCGGCGAGGGCCTCGCGGCCGACCAGGACGGGCTTGGGGACGCCGGTGGAGCCGGAGGTGTGGATCACGTACGCGGCGCCGTCCAGCACGGCGGCGGGCTCGGCCTTCGGGAATTCGGGGCCGTCCAGCAGCGCCGGGGTGACGCCCTCCTCCGGCAGTGCCGACGCGCTCTGCCGGGTGGTGAGGACGAGCGCCGGGCTCAGCCGCTCCAGCAGCAGCCCGAGCCGGGCGGCCGGGTCCTCGGTGGACAGCGGCGCGTACACGGCGCCGTGGCGCAGGCAGGCGAGCAGCGCGACCACGCTGTCCGCGCCGCGCGGCAGCACGGCGGCGACCGGCTGGCCGGGGGTGACGCCGGCGGCGCTCATTCGCTCGACCAACTCCGTGACCCGGCGGTCGAGTTCGCCGTAGCTGATCCGCTCGGTTCCGGCCAGCAGGGCGAGCGAGGCCGGGTCGTGGGCGGCGGCCGGGTCGAGCACGGCGGGGGTGACCGGGGCGACCGGGGTGACCGGCGCGGCCTCGGGCGCGGGGGCCAGGTCGGCGATCGGCGTCTGCGGGCGGTCCAGGTAGCAGCGCAGCAGCTCCAGCAGCCGCTCGGACAGCAGCACCGCGTCGGACTCGCGGAACAGGTCGGCGTCGTAGTCCCAGACCAGGGTCATCCCGGCGGCGCCGTGCTTCTCGCCGACCACCCGGCGGTCGTCGGGCAGCAGCACCAGGTCGAGGTCGAAGCGGGTGGTGCCGGTGTTGAAGCCCTCGTACAGCGAGACCTCGAGACCGGGAGCCTGGACGTCGGGCAGCGCCGCGTCGTGCGCGCTGAACATCACGTTGAACAGCGGGTTGTCGGCGCCGCTGGTGTGCAGTCCGAGCCGGCGGGTCAGCTCCTGGACCGGCAGGTCCTGATACGGCAGCGCGCGCAGCAGGACGTCGGTCACCTCGTCGACGGCCTCGGTGCCGGGGACCGTCGGGTCGAGCCGCAGGCGCAGCGGGACGGTGTTGACGAACATGCCGACGGTGCCCTCGAAGCCCTCCGGGCGGTTGCCGACGGCGGTGCCGATCACCAGCTCGCGGTGGCCGCTATGCCGGCGCAGCAGTTCGGCGAGCAGGGCGAGCAGGGTGCTGAACGGGGTGTGGCCGTCCGCCTTGCTGCGCTCGCGCAGCCGCCCGGCCAGGTCGGCGCCGATCGACTGGCGCAACTGGCCGCCGTGGTGGCGCCGTTCGGCGCGCGGCCGGGCCAGCCCGGGCAGGGTGACCTCGCGCGGCGCGTCGGCCAGCTCCCTGGTCCAGAAGTCGAGGCCGCGGTCCCGGGGGAGGTCGGCGGCGGCGCGGGCGTGGTCCTCGTACGAGGGGGCGACGGGCAGGTGGTACGGCTCGCCGAGGACGGTGGCGCGGTAGACGGTGAACAGGTCGCGCAGCAGGATCGCGAAGGAGTGGCCGTCGTGGACGAGGTGGTGCTCGACGTGGATCAGCCGGTGGTGGTCCTCGCCGAGCCGGACCAGGTGCCAGCGCAGCACCGGCGCCCGGCCGGTGTCCAGCGGCTCCTCGGCCTCGGCGGCGAGCAGCCGCTGGAAGGCGGCCTCCGGGTCCTGCTCGGCGGCGAAGTCGCTGTGGCGCAGCTCCGGTTCGCAGTCCTCGGCGACCCGCTGGCCGGGCAGGCCCTCCGGGCTGGGCACCAACTCCAGTCGCAGGCCCGGGTGGTGGGCCAGCACGGCGGCCAGGCCGGTGTGCAGCGCGTCCCGGTCGAGAGCGCCCCACAGGTCGAGGACGGCGGTGAAGTTGTAGGCGCGGCTGCCCGGCAGCATCTGCTCGTGCAGCCAGACGATCTCCTGTGACGGAGAGAGTGCGAACATCGTCGATTCCCTTGTGTGGTGGGCTGTGTCGGCACTGCGGTGGCCGGAAGCGGGCGTGGGGTGTTCCCGTACCGGCCGGTGGCCGGGCCGCACCGGGGTGAGGTGCGGCCCGGGGCCCGGGGGTCCCGTCCGGGGGCGTGTCGGACGCGCGCGGACGGGCATGGCGGATCCGCCGTTCGGGATCCTGGGTGGGAGTTCGGCGCCCGCGGTCTCGGGCGTACGGTCCCGGGCGGGTGGTTCCGGGCGTACGGTCTCGGGCGGGCGGCGTCGGAAGTACGGTCTCGGACGTGCGGTGTCGGGCCTGCGGGGCAGGCGGGTTCAGGCCTGCGGCACCGGGCTCGGCCGGGCGGGCAGGTGGTGCCGCAGCACGGCGAGCAGGTCGTCGAAGGCCGCGTGGGCGTCGGCCTCGGGGAAGCGGTCGCGGTCCCAGGCCAGCCGGACCAGCAGGTCGTCGCCGTGCGAGGCGGAGACGGCCATCGGCGCGGCGAGCGGGCGCCCGTCCAGCGGGGTCTCCCGGCCGGGGGTGCCGCCGAGCACCAGCGGTGGGCGGCGGTGCAGGTCGTCCAGGGTGAGCAGGCCGTCCAGGGCGCCCGACCACGGGGCCCCGGCGGTGCGGGCAGCGCGGACCACCTCGTCGAAGGGGGTGCCGGCCTGGTCCAGGTCGTCCCACCAGGCGTCCGCGAGCGCGTCCAGGTCCGCGACCGGCCCCGGAGTCGCCGGGTGCACCAGGGTGTTGAGGAAGCAGCCGAGTGCGGCGGGAGCGCCCGCCGGCCGTCCGCCCCACGGGTAGCCGAGCGCGAGCGCCCCTCCCCCGGTCTCCGGCCGGGAGGGCCCCTCCGTCCGGTGCAGCCGGTGCAGGGCCGAGCCGACCGCGTCCAGCAGGGCCGGGAAGACGGCGCCGCGGGCGGCGCCCTCGGCGGCGGGCAGCCGCTCGGTGAGCATGCCGGTGGACGTGGCCGCGCTGCCGCCCGCCCCGGTCAGGCCGCCCAGCCGGCGGCCCCAGTAGGCCTGGGCGGCGGGGCCGCCCGCGGCGTCCTCGGCGTCCAACTGCAGCTCGACGGCCTGCCGGTAGTCGGCCAGCGCCTGGGGGGTGGGCCCGGCCGCAGGAGTCTCGTCCTGCTCGTACGCGGCGCTGAGCTCGGCGGTGAGCACCCCGAGCGACTGCTCGTCGCAGGCGGCGTGGTCCAGTGCGACGACGAGCAGTTCCTCGGCCCCGGACGGGTCCGCGGACGGCTCCCCGTCCGGGTCCGCGGCCACCAGCAGGCGCAGCGCGGGCCCGTCGGCGGGCCAGTCCAGCAGGGCCTCGCGCAGCGCGGCGCGGGCGGTGCCGCCGGGGGCGACGGGGATCCGGGCGGCCTCGGCGGAGGGGCCGCCGGCGCGCAGCACGGGTGTGCCGCGCACGGTGGCGAAGCCTCCGCACAGCGCCGGGTGGTGGGCGGCCACCGCGGTGGCGGCGCGGGCCAGCCGCTCCAGGTCGAGGGTGCCGCGCGGGTAGGCGAACATCAGCGGGACGATGTCGCTGCGGCTCTGCGGCGTGAGCCGGCGGGTGATCAGGAACCGTCGCTGGGCGCCGGTCAGCGGGAGCAGCTCCACCGGGGATTCGGCGGCGGCGGAACGGTACCGGGCGAGGTAGGCGGCGGTGATGCTGGCGTGCACGGGAACGGTCTCCGGTTTCCGGTCGCGGCTCGGGTCGGGGATCGGTCGGGATCGGTCGAGGTGACCGATCGGGGCGTTGCTCAGGTCCGGGTGCTACGGGCAGGCGGGCAGGCAGACGGGCAGGCAGACAGACAGGCAGGCGGGTCAGGACACCCCCGGGCTCACGGCACTCTCCTCCTCGCTGACGTCCGCGCCCTCGCCCGCGCCCGGCCCCGCCGTACGGTCCGGGTCCGGCAGCTCGCGCATCCGCCGCAGCGGGGAGAGCAGCAGCGGCAGCGGCACCAGCAGGAAGCCGACGGCGCAGACCCAGAGCGCGGCGCGCGGCCCGGCCGCGTCGGCGACCACGCCGCCGACCAGGGCGCCGATCGGCAGGGTGCCCCACACCAGGAAGCGCATGGTGGCGTTCATCCGGCCGAGCAGCTCCGGCGGGCAGAGGCTCTGCCGGAAGCTGACCTGGGCGACGTTGTACGCGACCGCGCCGAACAGCACCACCCCGGAGGCCAGGCCGAACAGCACCACGCCCGCGCCGCCGCCGGACAGCGGCCACAGCATCGCGAACGGTGCCGTCACCAGCGTGGAGAGCCAGATCAGCCGGGCCTGCCCGATCCACCGGGCGAGCTGCCCGGCGCACAGCGCGCCGGCCAGTCCGCCGAGGGCGGAGACCGACAGCAGCACGCCGATGGCGCCCGGCGACAGGTCGAGCACCCGTACCCAGAACACCGTCTGCACGGCGGTCAGCACGGCGGAGAACAGGTTGGACGTGGCGGTGGCGGTCGCGATCGCCCGCAGCAGCGGGTGGCCGAGCACGAACCGCACACCCTCCCCGACCTCGGCGCGCAGCGAGCGCCCCGGCTCGGGTTCCGGCCGCTGCTCCTCGACCTTGATCCGGCCGAGCAGCAGCGCGGAGACGAGGTAGCCGCAGGCGTCGGCCACGATGGCGAGCGGCGCCCCGAGCAGCTGGACCAGCCCGCCGCCGAGGCCCGGCCCGGCGATCTGCGCCGAGGAGCGGACCGTCTCCAACGCTCCGTTGCCGCCGACCAGTTGCTCGCGCGGCAGGACGGCGGGCAGGAAGGACTGGTGGGCGACGTCGAAGAACACCGTCGCCACCCCGGTGACCAGTGCCACGAGGTAGAGCTGCGGCATGGTCAGCACGCCGAGCGCGGCGGCCGGCGGGATCGACCCCACGGCCAGGCAGCGCACCACGTCGGCCCTGATCAGGACCGGCAGCTTGCGCATCCGGTCCAGCCAGGCGCCCGCAGGGAGGCCGATGAGCAGGAAGGCGGCGGTCTCGGCGGCGGTCAGCAGGCCGACTTCGAACGGCGTGGCGTCGAGCACCATCACCGCCACCAAGGGAAGGGCCACCAGGGTGACCTGAGTGCCCGTCTGGGCCGCCGCGGCTCCGGTCAGCAGGAGCCGGAAATCGCGGTGGCCGAGCAGACGGGCCTGGCGGGAGCTGGGCTTCTCGTTCATTGGTGCGACTCTCGGTCACCCCTTCGACACCGGGCAAGCACCGGGTCCGTTTCCGGACGGACCGCAGGTCGGCCGAATCCCGCCACTCGCCCGCCGGACCCTTGCGCGCTCCTTATGGACGCGTCCCGTGCGGCCGCGCCGCCGACGGCGCCCCTCGGCCAAGGCCGCGCGGCCCGACGGGCACCTTGATCACCCCGGGGCCCGCCGGTCCATTTCGACGTCCGCTATTCGGACGGGACCTTTCCGGCCACCGGACGGAGGCGCTCAACTTGGCCGGATTCCATGGAGTGCAGCCCTACCGTCACCTCATCGTGATACCGGCGTGACCGAAGCGAGCCGTAGAAGGGGATCACAGGGCGGATACGAGCCGCCCCCGGCGCGAACCGGTCCACCGGCCGCCGCCCTCGACCCTCAGCGCCGACTGTCCGCCCCCGGCTCCGCACGGCGGGTGATCGCCAGCACCGCCATGTCGTCGTCCCGGGGCCCTCCCGTCCACCGCTCGACGTCCGCCACCAGCGCGTCCAGCACCTCCCCCGGCCCGGTGAACGGCCCCAGCGGGGCCAGGCCGAGCACCGGGTCGTAGAACTCCCCCGCCGCGTCCCGGGCCTCGGTGACCCCGTCGGTCACCAGCAGCAGCGTGCACCCGGCCGGGAACGGCCGCCCCTCCGGCAGCGGACGCGCCACGCCCAGCCCGCCCATCCCCAGCGGCAGCCCCGGGTCCGCCGCGTCCAGCCGGCGCACCCGGGGCGCGGCCCCGCCCGGCGGGTAGGGGCCCAGCAGGTACGGGCCGGGGTGCCCGCAGTCGAGCGTGCGCACGCTCTCCTCCCCCGGCGGGAACTCCACCAGCAGCGCGGTGATGAACCCCTCCAGCCGCAGTTCCTCGCTCATCCGCTCGCTCTCCCGCAGCAGCGAGTCCTCCAGCGCGTCCGCGAGCGCGACCAGGTCCGGCAGCTGGTGCGAGCCCTCCCGGAATGCGCCCAGCAGCACCGACACGGCGCCGACCGCGTGCAGCCCCTTGCCCCGCACGTCGGCGATCAGCCCGCGCACGCCGTACGGGGTGACCTGCAGCGCGTACGCGTCCCCGCCGATCAGCGCCTCGTCCTGGGCGGCCCGGTAGCAGGCCGCGACCGACAGCCGCCCCACCCGCGCGGGCGGCTCCGGCAGCACCGCCCGCTGCGCTGCCTCGGCCACCGAACGCACCCGCTCCAACCGCCGCCCGTGCCGGGCCACCACCCGGTTCACCGCGATCCCGAGCAGCGCCGCGAACACCGTGTTCCCCAGCTCCAGGAAGCCGGCCCGGGTCCCGAGCGACCCGTCCCGGGCGGACAGCACCAGGATGCCCAGCGCGTTGGCCGCCCCCACCGCGACGGTGTCCCCCAGCATCAGCAGCGCCCCCGCCAGCACGGCGGCCGCCGCCAGCATCGGATCGCCCCAGTAGTCGGTCGGATCCAGCGCGTTCCACACCAGCCCGCCGACGGTCAGCAACCACGGCGCGACCCGCACGTACGGCGGCCACTGCACGGACCTCGGGGCCATCGGCGACCTGGCTTCCGTCTCGCCACCATCCGGAAGTACTCCTTCCGATCGTAGCCACGGGCCCCGGAGGCCCGCATGACGGCCGCCCTCGCCGGTGGCCGAGAAACACCTCCCGCCGGTGGGGCACCGCTCACGTGCCCGCTACGCACCGCCCCCCGTGAACCGTCCGGCGCCGGACCCGGCCAGCAGCCCCTCCGGCACCCGGCGCCCGTACGCCACCAGCAGCAGGTGCTCCGCCCGCCCCTCCACGGTGAGCCGACCGTGCCCGTAGGACCACTCCGTGTCCGTCGCCCCCAGCCGGACCCCGTCCACCCGCGCCCCGAAGAACCGCAGCGTGCGGGGTGAGACACCGGCCAGCAGGGCGGTCGTACGCGCCACCGGCAGCCGGGCCGGCAGCCCGAGCGCCACGGTGATGTCGAGACCGTGGACGGCGTCGTGGGCCAGCGCCGCGATCCGGCCGCCGACCGGCGGGCGCCAGGGGTGGTCGGCGTGGTCGGCCATGGCGGCGACGAGTTCGCGCTCGCTCAGGGCGGCGGCGTCACGGCGGGCGATCCGGTCGGCCATCCGGTGGACGTTGCCGCCGGAGCGGGCGAGTTCGAGGAGCGTGCGCGCCGTCGAGTGCCGGAAGCCGGTGCTCAGGTGCGCGGCCACCTCACGGACCCGCCAACCCGCGCACAGCGAGGGCGAGTTCCACTGCTCCTGGGTGAAGGCGGCGAACACGGCGGCGAGTTCGCGGCGCTCGGCCGCGATCTGCGCGCGGATCCACCGGATCTGCCCGGCGTCCTGGTCCTGCGGCACGGTTTCCATGCGTCCAGCCTGCGGCCGGAACCGTACGCCCGTCCAAGACCGGGAAGTTCTGGCACCTATGATCAGGAGTTATGGAACTGCGGCAGCTCCAGTACTTCGTCACCGTCGCCCAGCACGGCAGCTTCACCCGGGCCGCGCAGCTGCTGCACCTGAGCCAGCCCGGGGTGAGCTCCCAGATCCGGCAGCTGGAACGGGAGCTGGGCCACCCGCTGTTCGACCGCTCGGGGCGCACCGTGCGGCTCACCCCGGTCGGCGAGGCGGTACTGCCGCACGCCCGGGCGGCGCTCGCCGCCGCGGCGGCGGCCCGCCGAACGGCCCAGGAGTTCGGCGGGCTGCGGCGCGGGCACGTGCGCCTGGGCATGGTCGCCGGGGCGGCCCTGACCCCGCCGGCCGAGCTGGGGACCTTCCCCGGACTCGCCACCACGCTCGCGGCGTTCCGCCAGGAGTACCCCGGCATCGACTTCTCGCTCACCGAGGACACCACCGCGCGGATGCTCGACGCCCTGCGCGACGGCCGGCTGGACCTCGCCGTCGTCGGCCTGCCCGCCCCGGCGAGCGGGCGGGAGGGCGACGACGGCTGGTCGGCGCTGACCGGGCTCGCGCTGCACACCGTGCTGGAGGTCCCGCTGGTGGCGGCCTGCGCGTCGGGGCACCCGCTCGCGGCGGGTACGGGCCCGGGTTCCGCCGATAGTCCGGGCTCTGGCTCGGGCGCCGGCCCCGGTGTCCCCGGTGCGGACCGGAACGCGCTCCCGGTCGCCGAGCTGGCCGGGCACGCCCTGGTCAGCACCCCGCGCGGCACCGGTCTGCGCACCGCGCTCGAGTGCGCCCTGGCCGAGGCCGGTGTCGATCCGGCGGTCGGCGTCGAGGCGGCCGCGCCACCGCAGCTGGCCGAACTCGCCGCACACGGGCTGGGCGTCGCCGTCCTGCCGGACCCGGGCCCGCTGCCCGGTCTGCGGGTGCGCCCGCTCACCGGACCCGTCCCCCGGGTCCGGATCGCGCTCACCTGGCCGACCGGGCAGCCCGCCGCACCGCCGACCGCCGCCCTGGTGGCCCACCTGCGGCGGGCCTACCCGGGGCCGACCGCCGCTCAGGCTCCGGCCCCCGTTCAGGCTCCGGCCGGTACCGCCGCGCCGTCGACGATGTGCAGCAGCGCGGCCGCACCGTCGAGCACCTCCCGGTCGAGCGGGAAGTAGCCCTGCCGCGGGACGGTGTCGGTGCGCGTCCGGACCCCGGCCGGCAGCGCCGTGTCCGTCAACTCCCAGGCCGCGCCCCGCCCCCGCAGGTGGGCCTCGTACGTCCCCGGCGCCGGCTCGGCCAGCCCGATCGCCTCGCTGCGCCCCAGGCTCCCGGCGACGAAGGCGTACCGCTCGCCCAGCAGCGTGCCCACGATGTGGCCCGCGCCGATCCAGCGGCAGTCCAGCTCGCCCGACGACCAGGCGCTCGGGTTCCGCCGCAGGTGCAGGTTGTGGGAGAAGACCAGGGTCGGTCCGCGCTCGGCCTCGATCGCGCGGATGTCGAGGAGGTTCTGCGCCATCAGCGCGTCCCGCACGCCGGACAAGGCGCTGATCCGGGCGCTCCGGTCGAGGCCCCGGACCGCCGACTGCGCGTGGTAGCGCAGCAGTCCGATCCCGGCGGTCAGCCGGGTGCGGGCCGCGTACCACTCGGCGGACGAGGTCTTGGCGATCAATTCAGGTGCCCGCATGTGGAGTTGGAGGAGCAGGTCGTCGGCGAGGCAGCGCAGCCGCACGGCCTCGGCACTGTCACCCGGCGACCGGGCCGGATCCGTCACCGCCTCCGTGCGGCTCCAGCGCTCGTCCTCGCCCGCCACCCCGGCGAGGTCGAGGTCGAGCCCCAGGTAGTCGCGGGCGTGTTCGAGGTAGCGGCGCGGGCTGGGGGCGCTGGTGTTCTCGGTCGGGATGTCGAAGCCATGGAAGGACAGCTGCGCACCGGACGCCCGGTCCCGGTTGAACTCCCGTATCCAGGCGACGAGTCGGCGATTGGGCTCGAGCTCCCCGAAACCGTGGGTGAAGCCCTCCTCCAGCGCCGAGTCGAGGGTGCCGACACCCTCCCGGACGTAGGCGTCCACGGCGAACGCGGCCACCCGGTCGGTCTCCAGGGCGATCGACCGGAAACCCCGGTCGACCAGCCGGGCGAACAGCTCGTTGCGGACCCGCCCGAACGCCGGCTCCTGGTGCGTCGGCTCACCGAGGCCCAGAAGCTCGCACGCCGGGGGGACGAAATCGTTGATGTCCTGGTTCATGAGCCTCAAGCGTATCCTTGAAAGAACCGTTGAAACTTTTCCCTCCAGCACCGCCCAGGCATTGCCCAACTGTGGCCGAAAGCCTCAAACGGCCCTGAACCATCGGCCGACTCCGAACGCCCGCCCGACCCCGAACGGAGACGACCATGCGACCCGCCGACCTCGCTCGCGAGCACGGCATCTCGACCCAGGCCATCCGCAACTACGAGCGCGACGGCTACCTCCCGCCCGCCGACCGCACACCCACCGGGTACCGGATCTACACCGAGCCGCACGCGGCCGCCCTGCGCGCCTACCTCGCCCTCGTCCCGGCGTACGGGCACGCGACCGCCGGCTCGGTCATGACCGCCGTCCACGCCGACCGGCTCGGCGACGCCCTCACCGAACTCGACCGGGGCCACGCCCAGTTGCTGCGCGACCGGGAGACCCTCGCCGCCGTCCGCGCGGCCGTCGGCCACCTGACCGACGACTCCGCACCCGGCCCCGCCCTTCCCGCACTGCCCGGCCCCCGCTCCGTCGGCGAGGTCGCGCACCGGCTCGGTGTCACCCCCGCGACCCTGCGGGCCTGGGAGGCCGCCGGCATCCTGACCCCCGCCCGGGACCGCGCCACCGGCCACCGCCGCTACCTCCCGGCCGACGTCCGCGACGCCGAACTCGCCCACCTGCTCCGCCGGGGCGGCTACCTGCTGGACCGCGTCGCCACCGTGCTGCGGCAGATCCGCACGGCGGGCGGCACCGGCGAACTGGCCGCCGCCCTCGACGGCTGGCAACAGCGCCTCACCACCCGGGGGCTCGCGATGCTCACCGCCTCGGCCCGCCTCGACACCTACCTGGCGCTGCGCCCCGAGGTGCCCCGACGGGCTTGACCTCAAGGGAACTTGAGGTCCCAGGGTGATCCTCATGAACACCGAATCCGCAACGCCCGCGCCCGCCGACACCGCCCTTTCCGGCAGCGCCCCCTCCGACACCGCCCTTTCCGGCAGCGCCCCCTCCGACGCCGCCCCGTCCGATGCCGCTCCCTCCGACACCGAGCTCGCGGACATCGCGGCCATCGAGCAGGTCGTGGCCGCCGTCGAGCGCGCCCAACGTGCCAAGGACCCGGACGCCTTCCTCGCCCTCTTCCACCCCGAGGCGCTCTGGACCACCGCGCACGGCAAGGTCCTCCTCGGCCTGGACGCGATCGCCGAGTTCACCCGAGCCGTCCTACCCGCCGCGACCTGGGACGGCCGGGTCACGTACGAGCCGGTGCACATCCAGTTCCTCCGCCCCGACGTGGCCGCCGTCAAGGTCCGCCAGGTCTACCACTCGGCGAGCGGCGACGCGGACGGCGACTCGGAGGGTGCACCGCTGTACGTCATGACCAGGCAGGACGACGAGCGGTGGCTGCTGCACGCCTGCCAGAACACCCGCGTGCTCACCGACTGACCGACGCCGCCCGCCGGCCGGCCGCCGGTTCCACCGCCACCCCGCGCCGCCCGTCACTGCCCGTCGCTGCCCGTCGCCGCCCGGTGTGGTCGGGAGCGGTCGGGCGGCGACGTCGCGGGCCGGGCTCAGCCGACCCGGGTGAGGCGGGCGGTTCGGGCGACGGCTCCCTCGGCGAGCGCGCCCGGCTGCTCCTGGTCCGGGCGTTCCGGGCTGGCGAGCAGGATGGAGCGCTGGAGTCGCCGCAGTGCCGCGGACGGCTCCATGCCCAACTCCCGTACCAGGGTGTTCCGCAGGCGCTGGTAGGCCTCCAACGCCTCGCCCCGGCGGCCGGAGCGGTGCAGCGCGATCATGTACTGGCCGTGCAGACTCTCGTGGGTGCGGTAGCGGTCGACCAGGACGGTGAGTTCGGCGAGCAGTACGCGGTGCCGGCCGAGGCGCAGGTCGGCCTCGATCCGCTGGTCCAGCGCGCAGAGCCGGGTCTCCTCCAACCGCCTGACCTCGACGGCGAGTTGGCCTCCGACCGGGACGTCCGCGAAGGCCGGGCCGCGCCACAGCGCGAGCGCCTCGCCCAACTGGCGGGCGGCGAGCGGGAAGTCGCCGCCGTCCATGGCGCGGTAGCCGTGCCCGGCGAGGCGGTCGAACTCCTGGAGGTCGACCAGTCCGCCACCGCTGTTCAGCATGTAGCCGCCGGCCGAGGTGACCAGGACGTCCTTCGCGCAGGAGGCTCCCGGGCCGCCGTCCCCCTGGGCGAGCGCCCGGTCGATGAGGTCGCGCAGTTGGAGCACATAGGTCTGCACGGTGGTGCGGGCGCTTCGCGG
Organism: Kitasatospora sp. NPDC057518; assembly: GCF_042802075.1. NCBI lineage: Bacteria > Bacillati > Actinomycetota > Actinomycetes > Kitasatosporales > Streptomycetaceae > Kitasatospora > Kitasatospora sp. NPDC057518. The sequence goes on along the minus strand of NZ_JBHVEU010000146.1, from coordinate 3,577 downwards.
CGGACGGCCGGACCACAGTTCCTCGGCGAGGACGCTCGCCGGGACGACCTGGTCGGCCCGTAACGCCAGCAGGGCAAGCACCTGTCGAGGCTTCGGCGCCGAGGGCACCACCGAAACCCCGCACAGTCGGACCCCCAAGACCCCCAGCACGCGGATCTCCACGACGACCACCCCACATCCAGACGGATCGGCGGCCCCGACGGCCGCCGGTCGGGCGGGCGCTCCGCTGCTCACCGTCCGCGCAGGTCCGCTGGAAGGTCGGTCGAGCACCCGACACCTATCCAAAAACAGGACAGACGGTTTGTCAATACAAAACCGAACGCGCTGTTTGTTTCTGGGCGGAGCAAGCCCGTGGGAGTAGGACACCGGACCGCCGGTCCGGCCTCGAACGGCTTCGCCCGAGACCCCCGCGGACCACTCGGACCCGCCCGGAGCCCGCCCGGATCACCCCGAATCAGGCCGGACCGGCCCCGCCCGCACCCGTCCCGGCCGCCTCGCCTGCGGCCGCCCCGGCCTCCGCCTCGGCCGCCCGGGCCGCCGCCAGCTCCGCGACCACCCGGCCGCCCCGGTCCGCCGCGAGGTCGAGCGTGGCCAGCACCCCGGGCACCGCGATGCTGGGCATCACATGCTGGTACAGCGAGGCGACCCGGCGCTCCAGGTCCGACCGGCCGGACATCTTCTGGGACTGTATCTGCACGCCCGTCCAGGCCCCGGTGACCAGCCACGCCGTCTCGGCGGGCACCACTTGGGGCAGCAGTTCGCCGCGCCGGGCGGCCGTCTCCAGCACGGTCTCGGCCCGCTGGATCCAGCCGGGCGCCGCGCCGCCGCTGAAGTCGCCGAACACGTCCTGGCCGAGGGAGAGCCGCGCGCCGGCGCTCAACACCGGGTCGCGCGGCATGAGATGGGCGACCACCATCCCGAGGTCCACGAACTCCTGGAGCTTGCAGTGCCGTTCGGGAATCTCGTCCCGGCCGAACTGCTCCTCGACGACCCCCTGGGCGAGCTCCCGCTTGGAGGCGAAGTGGAAGTACACCGCGCCCCGGGTCACTCCGGCGCGAGCCACGACCGCACCGATCGTCGCCCCCTCGTACCCGTACTCGTCGAAGACCGACGCCGCCGCCTCCAGGATCAGCCGACGCGTCCGGACCGCCCGTTCCTGTCGCACCACCGCAACCACCCCACCCGAAACGCTCGGCAAACAAAACCAAACACCCCGTATCTTACCCGCCGAGGTCGGCGGGGATCCCTGCGTCCCAGGTCACATAGGGCCGTTCTCGAGCGGACTAAAACCGCGTAGACGGTATGAGACGAACAGATGGCCGACATCTCACCGCCAGCCCCCTTAACCGGAACACCAGCTCTCACTTGTGGCCGGGGTGGCAACAAACGACCACATAATGGCCATGAACCTGTCAAGCCCATGCGTCGACATCCCCACAGGTCAACGAGGTTCACCCGTCGGAGCCGATCTCCGGGCAGTGATCGACACCCACCCACCGTGCCCGTCCGACCACGCTCGGCCGCCGACGAACCTTTGTTCTGGCTCCTTGAAAACCAAACCGGTAGGTACGTATCTTACGAGCCCTGAGCAGCCCACCCCGCCCGTCACGGCCTTTCGGAGCGCTCCCCATGACTCTGCTTGCCTTCCGTACGCCCGCATCCGTCCTCACCACCGGCACGGACTCCGGAACGATCCCCGGCCCGGCCGCAGCAGCCCCGGCGCCTCGCCTGACCAGCACCGTCGCCAAGGAGTACGTCCACCGGGCCTGCCACGCCGAGGTCTTCCTCACCGGCAGCGAACAGCTCACGGACACCACCTTCGCCGTCACCGCGCAGTGGCCGCGGGCGCACACCTTCTTCAGCACCCCGGACGGCACCCGGCACGACCCGATCCAAGCTGCTGAAACGATCCGCCAAGCCGGGCTCTACCTCGCCCACACCCGGTTCGGCGTACCGCTCGACCACAAGTTCATGATGTGGAACCTCGACTACACCACCCGGTCGCGGCAGTTGCTGATCGGTGCGGCGCCGACCGACCTCACCCTGGAGGTCCAGCTCCTCGCCCAGCCGCGCCGCTCCGGCACCACCGTCGACTTCACGCTGGAGACCGTCGTCCGACGGGGCGCCCAGCTGGCCGCCACCGGCTACGCCCGCTTCACCACCGTTCCGGACTCCACCTACCAGCGGCTGCGCCGGGGCCGCCACTCCGCCGAGCTCCCGGCGGCGCCGACCGTGACCGCCGAGCCGCTCCCGCCGGCCCGGGTCGGCCGGCTCCGCCCGTGCGACGTCCTCCTGGCCCCGGCGGACGCCCCCGGCACCTGGCACCTCACCCCCGACTTCTGGCACCCGATCCTCTTCGACCACGCCAACGACCACATCCCGGGCATGGTGCTGCTGGAGGCGGCCCGACAGGCGGCCAACGCGCTGAGCAGCCCGGCCACCGTCACACCGACCGCCGCGGCCACCACCTTCGACCGGTACGCCGAGCACGACGCGCCCACCACGATCACCGCCCAGCACACCCCCGGCGGGGACCCGGACGCCCTCACCACCACCGTGACCGGCCACCAGCACGGCGAGCCGATCTTCACCACCGTGCTCACCGGCCACCCGGACCACCGCTGACCCGACGACCGCCGCCGCACCGACCTCCGGAGTACCCCTTCGCAGCACCCGAACGGCCCGCCCGACCCTCCCGGTCCGGCGGGCCGTCCGCGTGCCGACGACGCCCGCGGGGGCTGCGGCCACGGGCACCAGCCGATTCCGGGGGGCCCACCACGGGCCGGCCCCGGCCGGAACGCCCCGCTCCCGGACTGGCACCGGGGCGAACACCTGCGCGAGGATGTCACCCCCTGGATCCCGCTGCCAACAGGAGTCCGCCGTGAGTGAAGTCCCTTCGCAGCAGAACGAGTTGATAAGACTCGCCGACCGCCCTGGCACCGACGACGCCCCCGGCTGCGATGGACGGACCGGCGGCCGGAACGTCCGCGTACGCGTCCTCGGACGGCACGCGCCGGGCTCACTGCTCGGACACGACTGGCTGGACTGCGAGATCACCGTCACCGCGGACTCGGTACGCGGGCAGTTCGTCACCCTGGTGACCGACCGCCACCTCAGGCAGTGGGAAACCGCCCTGGACCGACTCGGCCGCGGCTCCGCGGTCCGCTGGCTGGACGAGGAACACGGACCGGAGCTACGCATCGAACCCGGCCGCCCCGGCGGCCTCTGGGTGACCGTCTCCGACGCGGAGGAATCCGGCGTCACCCTCCGGGTCGTACTCTCCCCCGCACCGAACTGGCTGGCCGAGCAACGCACCCTGCTCCGCCTCGTCCGCAGCGCCTACCCCGCCGAGGTGGTCGAACTCTCCCCGGGCATCCACGCCTGGCGCGGAAACCTGCCCGACGAGAGTTGATCGATCGTCACCCCTACTACTGCGCCAGCGTTCCAAGCCGCACGGGCGATCAGTCGGGAACAGCGAGAAGGAAGACCGGGCCGCACCGCCGACCATGAACAGCGCGAGCTGGTGCAACCCGACCGTCTCCACCCGGTGCGGCGCGTTCGTCGCCCCCCCCCGGGT
>NZ_JBHVEU010000145.1:0-18619 GCF_042802075.1 Kitasatospora sp. NPDC057518 | reverse complement strand
GGCCCTTCACCGTGTGACGAGGATCAAACCCGGGACGGCTCCGCCGCCTCGGCGCCCTCGGCCGCCAGCATCTCCTCGCGGACCGCGGCCAGCGAGGGGTTGGCCCAGGCGCTGGCGACGCCCCAGTAGTAGAACGCCAGCCCGATCGCGGCGACGATCAGCAGGTCCCAGCCCTCCGGCAGGTAGCCGTGCCCGCCGAAGTCGGCGCTGCCCGCCCAGGAGACGCCGGCCATCACGAACAGGTACGCGACCATCCAGGCGCCCGCCTTCAGGTGCGGCTTCAGCACGGCGAACGGCTTGCGCAGCTCGTACCAGGCCCAGATCGGCAGACCGGCGGCCATCAGCAGGATGACCTTGCCGGTGAGCGGCCAGCGGGCCCAGTAGAGCACCAGCGAGCCGAAGATCATCGCGATCGGGGCGATCACCGGCATGGCGCGCAGCCGGACCGGCCGCGGCAGTTCGGGGGCCAGGCGGCGCAGCGCCATCACGGCGACCGGGCCGGTGATGTACGAGATCACGGTGGCCACCGAGACGATCTCGGCCAGCGAGCCCCAGCCGCGGAAGACCGCGAGGAACATGAACGCGACCACCAGGTTGAGCACCAGCGCCGGGCGCGGGATGCCGGTCTTGGCGTCGACCCTGCCGAAGATCTTCGGCAGGTGGCCGTTCTCCTGCACGCCGTGGATCATGCGCGAGGTGGTGGCGGCGTAGATCATGCCGGTGCCGGAGGGGGAGATGAAGGCGTCCGCGTAGAGCGTGATCGCGAGCCAGTTGAGGCCCCAGGCGATGGCCAGGTCGGCCAGCGGCGAGGTGTAGGAGAGGTTGCTCCAGCCGTTCGCCAGGTCGCCGCCCGGGATGGCGCCGAGGAAGGCGATCTGGAGCGCGACGTAGATCACCAGGGCGATCAGGATCGAGCCGATGACGGCCTTCGGCAGCGACTTGCCGGGGTTCTTGGCCTCGCCGGCCAGGTTCAGCGGGGACTGGAAGCCGTTGAAGGCCCAGACGATGCCGGAGACCGCGACGGCGGTGAACACCGAGCTCCAGCCGTTCGGCGCGAAGCCGCCGTGGTCGGTGAAGTGCGCCGAGTCGAAGTGCGCGAAGAGCAGCGCACCGGCGGTCACCGTCGGGACGACGACCTTGAAGACGGTGATCGCGGTGTTGGTCTTGGCGAACAGCGTGATCGCGAACCAGTTGAGGGCGAAGTAGACGAGCAGCAGCACGCTGGCCAGCGCCACGCCGCTGAGGGTCAGCTCCTTGCCGTCGTACAACCCCTGCGCCCAGCCGAAGTGCCAGGAGCTCATGTACTGCACGGAGGCGGTGGCCTCACCCGGGATGACCGAGACGATGGCGATCCAGTTGGCCCAGGCCGCCAGGTAGCCGGCCAGCGAGCCGTGCGAGTACTGGCCGTACCGGACCATGCCGCCGGCCTTGGGGAACATCGAGCCCAGCTCGCTGTAGGTGAGCGCGATGGTCAGCGCCACCGCGGCACCGATCACCCAGGCGAGGATCGAGGCGGGTCCGGCGAGCTTGGCGGCCCGCTCGGCACCGAACAGCCACCCGGAGCCGATGATCGACCCCAGCCCGACCGCGGTCAGGCTGATCGTTCCGAGCGATCGGCGGTAGTTCTGGTGTGATGCCGTCGACGATTCGGGCTCACTCAACGTATCGGTCCTCTCGCTCGTGGTTCATCGGGTGGTGTCGGTGTTTTTGCGATTTTGCGTCGGTATTTCGGACAAACGGAGAGCAGCCTAAGGTCCAAAAAGGGGCGAAAACCTCAGAGGAAGCTCAAACCATCCGATTGTTGCCATCTCGTGTCCGGCGTCCGGGCCGATGCGGACCGGCGAGGAGACGGACGCCACAGCGCCAGGGAGGGCGGTGGCCAGGGACGGCGACCGGGGCCGGCCCGGGGGAAAGGGGCGGCCCGAAAAACGAAATTCCCCGTGGAAGCCTTTCGGCCTCCACGGGGAATTTCGGCTGTGTCCGAGGGGGGACTTGAACCCCCACGCCCGATAAAGGGCACTAGCACCTCAAGCTAGCGCGTCTGCCATTCCGCCACCCGGACTGGGTGTGTGCTTCGGGGGCTTTTTCCTCGCCCCCTCGGCGACAGAGAGAACATTACCAGGGTTCTGGAGTGCTTCTCACCTGCGCTTCCTCGGGGCCGCGCCGACCGACATCCTGGTCGGGCCGCTCCGGGGCCACGGGGCCGCGGCGCACCGCCCGCACAGGTTGGTACGGCCTGTGAACGCGCTCGAATCCGGCCCGAACCGGTGGGGTCCGCGAAGGAACCGGTCGACTCCCGCACCGCCCGCGGTCGGTTGCGGCCGGAAGCGGTCCGACACGGGCAACTTGTCGACGGTGCCGCACCCGCCGCGACGGCTCTCCTAGCCTCTGTGGACCGAGGGCGCCATGAAGCGGATCGCCTGATTCCCGGGTCGCGGACGAAGGGCGGCTGGACGTGGAGCAGATCAGCGGAGCGGCGAAGGCCGAACCGAGACGCGGCAGGCGGGGGGAGGGCCCGGTCGGGGCCACGGCCTCCGCGGGCCCCACCGAGGGCGTGTGGCGCTTCCCGGTGCCCGCCACCGAGGCCTCGGTGCCGCTCACCCGGCACGCGGTGCGCGACCGCCTGCTGGCCCAGGGCATGACCGGGGTGCGCTACCAGGAGCTGGTGGACGACCTGCTGCTGATCGTCTCGGAGCTGGTGAGCAACGCGGTGACGCACGCCGCCGAGCTGTCGCCCGAGGTGGTCACCGAGCTGTCGCTGCGCCGGGCCTGGGTGCGGGTGTCGGTCGAGGACGGGGACCCGTACCGGCCGAAGGCGCTGGAGAACGACACCGGACGCACCGGCGGGCGCGGCCTGCTGCTGGTGAAGAGCGTCACCCTGCAGGCCGGTGGGGTGTGCGACGTCGAAGACACGGGGGAGGGCGGCAAGGTCATCTGGGCCTCGCTGCCCGTTCCCCCGGGGCCCGACCACTGACCGGCCGGGCCGGACGCCGGACCGACGGCCGACACCTCCGGACCGCCGGTCGGGACGGCCGGACCACCGGCCGGGGCGGGCGGACTACCAGTCCCGCCCGGCGATCTCCCGGATGCCCGGCAGCGCGGCCTCGAAGACCGTCTCGAACCAGACCGAGAACGGCCGCTCCGCCCGCAGCTCGCGCAGCTCCTGCGCGGTCACGAAGGCGAAGTCGTCCACCTCCTCCGGGGCGGGCTCGACCGGCGCGGTGACCAGTCCCACGAACAGGTGGTTCCACTCCCGCTCGATCAGCCCGGACGCCTCGTCCGGCAGGTCGTAGCGGACGGTGCCCGCCTCGCACAGCAGCGCCGGTGCGACACCCAGCTCCTCGGCGGTGCGCCGGGCGGCGGCGACGAACGGCGGCTCGTCCGGGTACGGGTGGCCGCAGCAGGTGTTCGACCAGACGCCGGGGGAGTGGTACTTGCCGAGGGCCCGGCGCTGGAGCAGCAGCCGGCCCTGGCGGTCGAACAGGAAGACCGAGAAGGCCCGGTGCAGCCGGCCCGGCTGCTGGTGGGCCCAGAGCTTCTCGCCGGTGCCGATCGTGACGCCCGCGTCGTCGACCAGTTCCAGCAGGATCTCGGTTCCGACGGGGGCGGACCCGGTGGCCCGGGGGTCGACCGTCACATCGGTCTCCACGTCGAGACCGGTGTCGATCTCGGCCGCGAAGTGCGTGGGATCGGTCGGAAGACTCTGGGGCATGGGGCCTCTTTCGGGAGCGGGAGCAACGGGAGCATCGGGTGTCTCCGACACACCGGGCGGAGTGCGGCGGACACAGCGGGGGCACCGGCGCCGGCGTCGGCATCCAGTCTGCCGTATGGGTGGCGGTCGGCAGGGGTCCCACGCACAACCGGGCGGATCATGACCCGGAGGAGTCGGAAACCGTCCAGAGAAGGGTCCGGGATGCCCTCGTAAGAGTCACAGAATTCGCAGAACCGTTCGGCGCGCGTTCGGAGCCCGTTCGACCGGTCCGGCGCCTCCTCACGGCCTTCCCGCACCGTCCCGCAGGCGGCGCCCGGGCGGATCCGGTGCGGCCCCCGGGCGGCCCGACGGCCGTTCGACGGGCCCTCGGCGGCCGCCCGTCCGCCGCCCCGCCGCCGCCCCTGGGCAGGGCGGGCGCGTTCTGGCCGGTGGCCCCGGTCGCCTACCATCACATACGACACGGTGCCCGGATCTGTGCCGGCACCGGCGCGCCGCCGCCCGGCCCGGTCGAACACCGGACCGGGGGTCCCGGTGGCGCCGCCGCCCCCGGCACGGCCCCGCGCACAGCACGACGGATCAGGAGACCCGCATGATCGGCCTCGTTCTGGCAGCCGGCGCCGGCCGCCGGCTGCGCCCGTACACCGACACCCTGCCCAAGGCGCTGGTGCCGGTCGACGGGGAACGGACCGTCCTGGACCTCACGCTCGGCAACTTCGCCGAGGTCGGTCTGCGCGATGCCGCGATCGTCGTCGGCTACCGCAAGGAGGCGGTGTACGACCGCAAGGACGCCCTGGAGAGCAAGTACGGCGTCAAGCTCCACCTCGTCGAGAACGACAAGGCCGAGGAGTGGAACAACGCCTACTCGCTCTGGTGCGCCCGCGACCTGTTCGCCGAGGGCCTGCTGCTCGCCAACGGCGACACCGTCCACCCGGCCTCCGTCCAGCGCACCATGCTGGAGGGCAACCGGCGCCTGACCGACGCCGGCGCCGCCCCCGGCATCCTGCTCGCCCTCGACACGGTGAAGAAGCTCGCCGACGAGGAGATGAAGGTCGTCGTCGACCCGGCCACCGGCATGCGCCGGATCACCAAGCTGATGGAGCCGGCCGAGGCGAGCGGCGAGTACATCGGCCTCACGGTGATCAACCCGTCCGCCGCCGCCGACCTGACCGACGCGCTGCGCGCCACCTATGAGCGCGACCCGCAGCTGTACTACGAGGACGGCTACCAGGAGATGGTGAACCGCGGCCTGCGGATCGACGTCCAGCCGATCGGCGAGGTCTCCTGGGTCGAGGTCGACAACCACGACGACCTGGCGAAGGCGCGGGAGATCGCGTGCCGGTACTGACCCGACTGGTCCCGTCGCCGCTGTTCGTCGAGATCCGCCCGGGCGCGCTGGACGCGCTCGGCGGCATCCTCGCGGACCAGCGGCTGTCGGCCTCGGGCCGGATCGCGGTCGCGATCAGCAACGGCTCCGGCTCGGCCATGCGCCGCCGCCTGGAGCCGGCCCTGCCCGGCGCCGACTGGTACAACGTGGACGACGGCAGCCTGGACAGCGCGGTGCGGCTGGCCGAGGCGATGCGCGGCGGCCACTACGACGCGATGGTCGGCCTCGGCGGCGGCAAGATCATCGACGCCGCCAAGTACGCCGCGGCCCGGGTCGGCCTGCCGCTGGTCGCGGTCGCCACCAACCTGGCCCACGACGGCATCTGCTCGCCGGTCTCCACCCTGGACAACGACGCCGGCCGCGGCTCCTACGGGGTGCCCAGCCCGATCGGCATCGTGGTCGACCTGGACGTGATCCGGCAGGCCCCGCAGCGCTTCGTGGCGGCCGGCGTGGGCGACGTCGTCTCCAACATCTCCGCGTGCGCGGACTGGGAGCTGTCGCACGCGGTGACCGGCGAGCCGGTGGACGGTCTGGCCGTGGCGATGGCCCGCTCGGCGGGCGAGAACCTGCTGCGGCACCCGGGGAGCACCCAGGACCAGGACCTCCTGACGGCGCTCGCCGAGGCCCTGGTACTGTCCGGCATCGCGATGAACATCGCGGGCAGCACCCGGCCCTCGTCGGGTGCCTGCCACGAGATCTCGCATGCCCTGGACGTGCTGTATCCCAAGCGGTCCGCCCAGCACGGCGAGCAGGTCGGCCTCGGCGCCGCCTTCGCCAGCTTCCTGCGGGGCGAGCGCGAGCTGACCGGTCTGATCGTGGAGCGCCTGGCGAGCCACGGACTGCCGGTGACCGCGGCTCAGATCGGCTTCACCGAGGCGGAGTTCACCGAAGCGGTGCACTACGCTCCGAACACCCGACCGGGGCGCTTCACCATCCTCGAACACCTCGACCTCTCCCCTTCCGCAATCAGGGACGCGTACGCCGACTATGTCCAAGCCGTCAACAGCTGACCCCTCCACCGCGGGCGCCGAACGGCCCCCGGTGGACCTGACCCGCAGGCCCTCGATCGAGGAACTGCGCGCGGTGATCCACCCGGAGGGCATGCTCCAGCGCCGCAGTGCCGAGCACTGGGCCGGTCGCCTGTACATGCGGAAGATCTCGCTGCGGATCACCCGGGTGCTCTCCACCGTGACGGCGATCACGCCCAACGGTCTGACGTACCTGATGATGATCACCGGCATCCTGGCCGGCGCCGCGCTGGTCCTGCCGGGCATCGCGGGCGCCGTCCTGGGCGCCCTGCTGATCCAGGTCTACCTGCTGCTGGACTGCGTGGACGGCGAGGTGGCCCGCTGGCGGCGGCAGACCTCGCTCACCGGCGTCTACCTGGACCGGGTCGGCCACTACATGTCCGAGGCGGCGCTGCTGACCGGCCTCGGCCTGCGCGCCACCGACCTGCTGCACCGCGAGGGCACCGGGTCGCACTGGGAGTGGGCCTTCCTCGGCACCCTGGCCGCGCTCGGCGCGATCCTGATCAAGTCCGAGACCGACCTGGTGGACGTGGCCCGCGCCCGCAGCGGCCTGACGGCCGTCGAGGACAGCGCCTCGGTGCCGCGTTCGGCCTCCGTCGCCAAGGCCCGCCGGGCGGCCTCCTTCCTGAAGTTCCACCGCCTGGTCGGCGCGGTCGAGGCCTCGCTGCTCATCCTGGCCGCCGGCGTCGCCGACGCCGTGCACGGCGGACTGCTCTTCACCCGGCTCGCGGTGGTCGTCCTGGCCGCGATCGCGATGCTCCAGACCGTGCTGCACCTGCTGAGCATCGTCCTCTCCAGCAGGCTGCGATGAGCGCGCCGGGCACGGCGGAGGACTTCCGCCTAGGTGCCGTGATCATCACCATGGGCAACCGGCCCGCCGAGCTCAACGCCCTGATCGAGGCCGTCCGCGCCCAGGAGGGCCCGGCGGTCGAGCTGGCCGTGGTCGGCCAGGGCGTGGAGCTGCCCCCGCTGCCGGAGGGCGTGCGCACCGTCGAGCTGCCGGAGAACCTGGGCATCCCGGGCGGGCGCAACGTCGGCATCGAGCTGTTCGGCCGGGACGGCGCGGAGGTCGACGCCGTCCTCTTCCTGGACGACGACGGCAACCTGCCGCGCACCGACTCGGCCCGCCTGCTGCGCGAGGCCTTCACCGCCGACCCGGAGCTGGGCATCGTCTCCTTCCGGATCGCCGACCCGGACACCGGTGTCACCCAGCGCCGGCACGTCCCCCGGCTGCGCGCCAGCGACCCGCTGCGCTCGTCCCGGGTGACGACCTTCCTGGGCGGCGCGAGCGCGGTGCGCTGCAAGGTGTTCGAGCAGGCCGGGCAGCTGCCCGCCGAGTTCTTCTACGCCCACGAGGAGACCGACCTCGCGTGGCGCGCGCTGGACGCCGGGTGGGCCATCGACTACCGGGCGGACGTGGTGCTGCACCACCCCACGACCTCGCCCGCCCGCCACGCGAGCTACTTCCACAACGTGGCCCGCAACCGGGTCTGGCTCGCGAGGCGGAACCTTCCGGCCCTGTTGGTGCCTCTCTATCTGGGAACCTGGTTCCTGCTGACCCTGGCCCGCCGCCCCTCCCCGGAGGCGCTGAAGGCCTGGTGGGGCGGGTTCCGGGCGGGCTGGCGCGAACCCTGCGGTGCGCGGCGGCCCATGCGGTGGCGTACCGTCTGGCGACTGACCAGGCTGGGCCGACCTCCGATCATCTGATCACATCTGATGGCATCCGCATCGGATGATCGATCGCTGCGGCCGGTGCCCACACACCGGCCGGCTCCCCCGAGATCCCAGTGGATCCCCATCGGCGCACGACCGGCGGACCCCGCCGACCGGCCGCCCCGACCGATCCCGCGTGAAGGACGAATGTGTCGACAGTGAGTGAACCCGTCAGCCTCTCGGCCCCCAGGGGGGCGGACGCGGGCCTGACCCCCAAGCAGCTTGCGGACAAGTACGGTCTGGCGGTGAGCGGCGCCCGTCCCGGCCTGTTCGCCTACTCCAAGCAGCTCTGGGCCCGGCGCCACTTCATCTGGGCCTTCGCCACCGCCCGCCTGGTGGCCCAGTACACCAACGCCAAGCTCGGCCAGCTGTGGCAGGTGGTGACCCCGCTGCTCAACTGCGCGGTGTTCTACCTGGTCTTCGGCGTGATCCTGGCGAGCAAGCAGGGCTTCCCGGACAACACCTACATCGCCTGGCTGTGCATCGGCGTCTTCGTCTTCCAGTTCACCCAGAACGCGGTGCAGGCCGGCACCCGGGCGATCTCCGACAACCTCGGGCTGATCCGGGCGCTGCACTTCCCCCGGGCCAGCCTCCCGATCGCCTTCACCGTGATCCAGCTCCAGCAGCTGCTGATCTCGATGGTCGTCCTGGTCGTCACCGTGCTCGCCGCCGGCATCACCCCGGGCCGGACCTGGCTGCTGATCATCCCGGCGCTGCTCCTGCAGACGCTCTTCAACACCGGCATCTCCCTGGTGATGGCCCGGCTCGGCTCCCGGACCAGCGACATCTCCCAGCTGATCCCGTTCGTGATGCGCGCCTGGATGTTCCTGTCCGGTGTGATGTTCAGCATCCAGGACAAGATCACGCACTGGCCGCACTACATCCAGACGCTGATGTCGCTGAACCCGGCGTCGATCTACATGGACCTGCTGCGGCACGCCTTCGCGCCGGTCATCTACAACCCGCACCAGCCGGTGCACCAGACCCTCCCGCCGCACCAGTGGGCGTACGGCCTGGCCTGGGGCGTGGGCATGTTCGTCGTCGGATACGTCTTCTTCTGGAAGGCCGAGGAGGAGTACGGCCGTGGCTGACATCGACCTGAGCAACAACGACACCGTCACGGACGCGGACGTCGCCCGCGAGCCCACCGTCGTCGTCGACGACGTGCACATCGTCTACAAGGTGCACGGCGCCGGCTCCGGCAAGGGCAGCGCCACCTCGGCGCTGAGCCGCATCATCAGCCGCAAGCGCGCCTCCGGCGTGCGCGAGGTGCACGCGGTCAAGGGCATCAGCTTCACCGCGTACAAGGGCGAGGCGATCGGCCTGATCGGCTCCAACGGCTCCGGCAAGTCGACCATGCTGGCCGCCATCGCCGGCCTGCTGCCGACCGAGAAGGGCGGCATCTACACCAACGGCCAGCCCTCGCTGCTGGGCGTCAACGCCGCGCTGATGAACGAGCTCACCGGTGAGCGCAACGTCGTCCTCGGCTGCCTGGCCATGGGCATGACCCCGGCCCAGGTGAGGGCCCGCTACCAGGACATCGTCGAGTTCTCCGGCATCAACGACAAGGGCGACTTCATCTCCCTGCCGATGCGCACCTACTCCTCCGGCATGGGCGCCCGGCTGCGCTTCTCGATCGCCGCCGCGAAGACCCACGACGTGCTGCTGATCGACGAGGCCCTCGCCACCGGCGACCAGGCCTTCCAGCAGCGCAGCAAGCGGCGGATCGACGAGCTGCGCAAGTCCGCCGGTACGGTCTTCCTGGTCAGCCACGACAACAACTCGATCCGCGAGGTCTGCGAGCGGACCATATGGATCGAGGCCGGCGAGCTGGTCATGGACGGACCCACCGAGGAGGTCGTGAGCCGCTACGAGCGCGGTGAGCGACCGTAGTCCCCGTCACACTCCCGCGGGGCCGGTTCCGGAGCTTCCGGAGCCGGCCCCGCGCCTTTCCCGCCGCCCGGCGCGGAGGCGAGCGCCCGGTGCCCCGGCGGGGCGCTCTTCTCCGGCGCGCCCGGGCGTGTCAGCCTGGTGGTCGCGGGGGCGGTGTGCCGTGCGTGACGCCCGCGCTCGGACGCGTGTCCGAGTCGGACCGGTCGTGCCAAGCGGTGTAGAACGGGGGAGTGACAGCAGTGTCGGCTTCGGCCCAGCCCAGAGATACGCCGGTGAACGGTTCCGCAGGACAGACCCTGGACAAGGCGGGCGCGGAGAACTTCCCCGTCGCCCCGTTCTTCCTGCCCGCGGCCTGGCGCGACGACCTGATGGCGGTGTACGGCTTCGCCCGCCTGGTCGACGACGCCGGCGACGGCGACCTGGCCGACCCGGCCGCCACCGCCCGGCTGCTCGGGGTCGAGCAGACGCCCCCCGCCACCCCTTCGGACCAGTCCGGCCCGCCGGCTCCGCAGGAGACCGCCTTCCGGCTCGCCCTGCTCGACGGACTGGAGCAGGACCTCGACCGGGTCTTCGAGACGGCCCTGCGCACCGCCGGCGGCTCCGGAGCGGCCGGCGTGGACCGCCCCCGCCACCCGCTGATGAGCGCGCTCGTCCCACTGGTCGACCGGCACGGCCTGACCCCCGAACCGTTCCGCCGTCTGATCGAGGCCAACCGGGTGGACCAGACCACCTCCCGCTACGCCACCTTCGACGACCTGATCGGCTACTGCACCCTCTCCGCCGACCCGGTCGGCCGCCTCGTGCTGGCCATCGCGGGCGTCTCCACCCCCGAGCGGACCGAACTCTCCGACGCCGTCTGCAGCGGCCTGCAGGTGGTCGAGCACATCCAGGACGTGGCCGAGGACCTGGCCCACGGCCGGATCTACCTGCCCGCGGAGGACCTGGCCCGCTTCGGCGTCACCGAGGCCGACCTGGCCGCGCCCTCCGCCGACGGCGCGGTGCGCGAGCTGATCGCCTTCGAGGTCGAGCGGGCCCGCACCCTGCTCGACCGCGGCGCACCATTGGTAGGTACGGTTCGGGGGAGGCTTCGACTGCTCCTGGCGGGATTCACCGCAGGCGGCTATGCGGCCCTGGCGGCCGTCGAGGACGCCGGGTACGACGTGCTCGCCCAGCAGGCGAAGCCGGACAAGCGCCGCCTCGCAGCGAAGGCGGCGGCCATCTTCGCGAAGGGAAGGTGAACGCCCGCGTGGCGGCATCACCACTGGCGTCGGCCCAGGTCATGGCGGCGTACCGGTACTGCGAGGCAGTCACCGGACTGCAGGCGCGCAACTTCAGCTACGGCATCCGGTTGCTGCCAGAACCCAAGCGGTTGGCCATGTCGGCCCTGTACGCCCTGGCCCGCCGGGTGGACGACATCGGCGACGGCGACCTCCCGGACGACCGCAAGGCCGAGGCGCTGGTGCGCACCCGGGAGCTGGTGGACGAGGTCCGCTCCGGGGTGGTCGCCGACGACGACACCGACCCGATCAAGGTCGCCCTGGCCGACGCGGCCCGGCGCTTCCCGATCCCGCTCGGCGGTTTCGACGAGCTGATCGACGGCGTCGAGATGGACCTCAAGGGCGCCGAGTACCAGACGTACGACGAGCTGAAGGTCTACTGCCGCTGCGTGGCCGGCGCGATCGGCCGGCTCTCGCTGGGCGTCTACGGCTGCGACGACCCGGAGCTCGGGGCGCGCTACGCGGACACCCTGGGCCTGGCGCTGCAGCTCACCAACATCCTGCGCGACCTGCGCGAGGACGCCCTGACCGGCCGCACCTACCTGCCCGCCGAGGACCTGGTCCGGTTCGGCTGCGAGCAGGGCTTCGCCCTGCCCGAGCCGCCGGTCGGCGCGGACTTCACCGGCCTGGTGGCCTTCGAGGCCGCCCGTGCCCAGGCCGCCTTCGAGGAGGGCCTGCGGCTGCTGCCGATGCTCGACCGCCGCAGCCGCGCCTGCACCGCCGCGATGGCCGGGATCTACCACCGGCTGCTCGGCCGGATCGCCGCCGAACCGGAGTCGGTCCTGCGCGGCCGGGTCTCGCTGCCGGGCTGGGAGAAGGCGTACGTGGCGCTTTCCGGGCTCGCCGGGGGGCGTTCTTGATTCTCGCAACAGTTCTGTCACGCTGTGTCAGCTGGGAATCACGTGCGGGTAGTTCCGTGTTGAACAAACGAGGATCTTCTTCAGGGACCGCCCGCGGGCGGTCCACCGACTGCGAGGGGGAGGGCCGATGACCGGGCGAGCCGATGCCGCGCGCCCGGCCGCCGTGGTGGTCGGCGGCGGCCTCGCCGGGATCACCGCCGCGCTGCGCCTCGCCGAGGCGGGCCACCGGGTCACCCTCGCGGAGGGGCGGCCCCGGCTCGGCGGCCTGGCCTTCTCCTTCCAGCGCGGCGAGCTCACCGTCGACAACGGCCAGCACGTCTACCTGCGCTGCTGCACCGCCTACCGCGGCCTGCTGGAGCGCCTCGGCGCCTCCCGGCTGGTCCACCTCCAGGACCGCCTCGACATCCCGGTGCTCTCCGTCACCGGGCCGCCGGAGGCCCCGGTGCGCACCCTGGGCCGACTGCGCCGGGCCGGCCTGCCCGTCCCGCTGCACCTGGCCGGCAGCCTGGCCCGCTACCCGCACCTGTCCCCGGCCGACCGCGCCCGGGTGGTCCGCGGCGCACTAGCCCTGCGGGGCCTGGACCTCGCGGACCCGGCCCTGGACGAGGTCTCCTTCGGCGACTGGCTGCGCCGCAACGGGCAGAACGCCGCCACCCAGGCCGCCCTGTGGGACCTGGTCGGCGTCGCCACCCTGAACGCCCGGGCCGACCAGGTCTCGCTGGCGCTCGCCGGGATGGTGTTCAAGACCGGCCTGCTCTCCGACCCGGGCGCCTCGGACATCGGCACCGCCGCCGTCCCGCTCGGCGTGATCCACCACGACCGGGCGCTCACCGAGCTGGAGCGGGCCGGCGTCCGGGTGCTGCTGCGGTCCCGGGTGGCCGAGCTGAAGCCGGCCGCGCCGCAGCACGCCGTCCGGCTGGAGGGCGGGGAACTGCTCACCGCCGACACCGTCGTGCTGGCCGGCGCCCAGGACAGCGCGGCCGCGCTGCTGCCGCCGAACGCGGTCCCCGGGCAGGAGCGGCTGGCCGGCTTCGGCACCGCGCCGATCCTCAACGTGCACGTGGTCTACGACCGCAAGGTGCTGCGCCGGCCGTTCTTCGCCGCGCTCGGCTCCCCGGTGCAGTGGGTCTTCGACCGCACCGCGCACTCCGGCCTGGCCGCCACCCCGACGGGCCGGGCCCACCCGGGCGCCCAGTACCTGGCGCTGTCGCAGTCCGCCGCGCAGGACGAGATCGACCTGCCGGTGGCCGAGCTGCGCGGCCGCTACCTGCCCGAGCTGGGCCGGCTGCTGCCGGCCGCGGCCCAGGCCGAGGTGCTGGACTTCTTCGTCACCCGGGAGCGCACCGCGACCTTCGACCCGGCGCCGGGCAACGGGGCGCTGCGCCCCTCGGCCCGCACCGAGGTCCCCGGCCTGCTGCTGGCCGGCTCGTGGACGGCCACCGGCTGGCCCGCGACCATGGAGGGCGCCGTGCGCAGCGGCCACGCCGCGGCCGACGCCGCGCTCGCCGCGGCCGGCGCCCGGACGCCGGTGGACCGCGGCGACGGGAGGTGGCCCAGGTGACGGCGGGCCCCGCCGCCGGAGAGCCCGCCAGAGCCGACGGGCGTACCGTCGAGCGCACCGGCGCATCCACCGGGAGCGGCCCGGCCGGCCGTACCGGCATCACCGGCACCGCTGGAACCACCGGCACCGGCACTCGATTCGACACCAGCCGCACCGACAGCGCCCGGCCGCCCCGTGCGGCCCGGCACCACGAGGAAGAGGGAACGCACGTGGAGTCACGCACCGGCTACGCCGTCGGAGGCACGGCGCACGCCGAACCGGTCTCGGTGCCGGAGCTGCTCGCCCGCAGCCGTACGCTCTGCACCCCGCCGCTACGGGCCGCCGTCGCCCGACTGGCCGCACCCATGGACACCGTCGCCGCCTACCACTTCGGCTGGATCGACCGGGACGGCACCCCGGTGACGGGGGACGGCGGCAAGGCCGTGCGCCCGGCGCTGGCGCTGCTGTCCGCCCGGGCCACCGGCGCGGCGGCCGAGGTCGGCGTGCCCGGTGGGGTCGCGGTTGAACTGGTGCACAACTTCTCCCTCCTCCATGATGATCTGATGGACGGTGACGAGACCCGACGGCACCGGGCCACCGCCTGGACGGTCTTCGGGCCGGCCCAGGCGATCCTGGTCGGCGACGCCCTGGCGACGCTCGGCACCGAGGTGCTGCTCGACGCCGCCGTGACCGGCGGGGCGAGCGCCACCGACGCCGCGCGCGCCGTCCGGCTGCTCACCACGGCGACCCGCCGGCTCATCGACGGCCAGGCCATGGACGTCGCCTTCGAACAGCGCGACAGCGTCACGGTCGCCGAGTGCCTGGAGATGGAGGGCGGCAAGACGGCGGCACTGCTGGCCGCCGCCTCGGCGATCGGCGCCGTCCTGGCCGGCGCCGACGACAAGGTCTCCGACTCGCTCCAGCGCTACGGCCACCACCTGGGCCTCGCCTTCCAGGCGGTGGACGACCTGCTCGGCATCTGGGGCGCCACCGAGGTCACCGGCAAGCCGCACTGGGGGGACCTGCGCCAGCGCAAGAAGTCCCTGCCGGTCGCCGCCGCCCTGGCCGAGGGCGGAGCGGCCTCGCGCCGGCTCGCCGAGGAGCTGGCCGACCCGAAGGGACGCGGGGAGGAGAGCGAGCCCGAGCTCGCCGCCCGCGCCGCGCTGATCGAGGACGCCGGCGGCCGCGCCTGGACCCGGGAGGAGGCCCGCCGCCAGCACACGACTGCCCTCGCCGCCCTGGACGAGGTGCCCATGACCGACGAGGTGCGGGAGCACTTCGTCGCACTCGCCGAATTCGTGGTGGTACGAGAGAGGTGACGTTACGTTGACAGCAACCGCGGACGGCCGGCTCGACCCTGAGTACGATTCCGAGCCGGTCGCGGTGGGCGACCGCCCCCCGGCCCTGCTGGGCACGGGGCGGTGGCAGCCCGAGGACACCGACCAGCCGCGGCCGGCCGGTGAGACGGACCACGGACCGGCCGACGCGCGGGAGGCCCTGGCCCGCGCCACCACCCACCTGCTCTCCCTGCAGTCGTCCGAGGGCTGGTGGAAGGGCGACCTGGAGACCAACGTCACCATGGACGCCGAGGACTTACTGCTCCGCCAGTTCCTGGGAATCCGCACCGAGGAGCAGACCCGCGCCACCGCCGAATGGATCCGCTCCCAGCAGCGCGAGGACGGCACCTGGTCCACCTTCCACGGCGGGCCGCCCGAGCTGTCCACCACCGTCGAGGCGTACGTCGCCCTCAAGCTGGCCGGGGACGACCCGGAAGCCCCGCACATGCTGGCCGCCGCGCGTTACGTCCGCTCCGCCGGGGGCATCGCGGCCGCCCGGGTGTTCACCCGGATCTGGCTCGCCCTGTTCGGCTGGTGGCCCTGGGAACGGCTGCCCGAGATGCCGCCCGAGATCATCTTCCTGCCCAGGTGGCTGCCGCTGAACATCTACGCCTTCGGCTGCTGGGCCCGCCAGACCATCGTCCCGCTGACGGTCGTCTCCTCCCACCGCCCGGTCCGTCCGGCGCCCTTCCCGCTCACCGAGCTGCACACCGACCCGAACGACCCGTACCCCCACCGGCCGCTCGCCCCCGCCACCACCTGGGACGGCCTGTTCGAACGCCTCGACAAGGCGCTGCACGCCTACCACCGCCGGGCCTTCCGCCCGCTGCGCCGACTGGCCCTCTCGCAGGCCTGCCGCTGGATCGTCGAACGCCAGGAGGCCGACGGCTGCTGGGGCGGCATCCAGCCCCCCGCCGTCTACTCGCTGATCGCCCTGCACCTGGAGGGCTACGAGCTGGAGCACCCGGTGATGAAGGCCGGACTCTCCTCCTTCGACCGCTTCACCGTGCACACCGAGGACGGCAAGCGCTGGCTGGAGGCCTGCCAGTCCCCGGTCTGGGACACCTGCCTGGCCACCATCGCCCTGGTCGACGCCGGGGTGCCGGCCGACCACCCGGCGCTGGTCTCCGCCGTCGACTGGATGCTCGGCGAGGAGATCCGCAAGCCCGGCGACTGGACCGTGAAGCGGCCCGGGCTCGCCCCCGGCGGCTGGGCCTTCGAGTTCGAGAACGACACCTACCCCGACATCGACGACACCGCCGAGGTGGTGCTCGCGCTGCGCCGGGTCGCCCACCCCGACCCGGCCAAGGTCGACGGGGCGGTGGACCGGGGCGTGCTCTGGAACCTCGGCATGCAGTCCAAGAACGGCGCCTGGGGCGCCTTCGACGTGGACAACACCAGCACGCTGCCCAACAAGCTGCCGTTCTGCGACTTCGGCGAGGTGGTCGACCCGCCGTCCGCCGACGTCACCGCGCACGTGGTGGAGATGCTCGCCGAGACCGGCCGCTCCCGCGACCCCCGGACCAGGCGAGGCATCGAGTGGCTGCTGCGCAACCAGGAGGCGGACGGCTCCTGGTTCGGCCGCTGGGGCACCAACTACATCTACGGCACCGGCTCGGTGCTGCCCGCCCTGGTGGCGGCCGGCGTCCCCGACGAGCACCCGGCGATCCGCCGGGCGGTGCGCTGGCTGGAGGACCGGCAGAACGCCGACGGCGGCTGGGGCGAGGACATGCGCTCCTACGACGACCCGGCGCGCTGGGCCGGGCGCGGCGACTCCACCGCCTCGCAGACCGCGTGGGCGCTGATGGCGCTGCTCGCGGCCGGTGAGGGGCCCAAGGACCGGGCCAACCCGGCGGTGGAGCGCGGAGCGGAGTGGCTGGTGCGCACCCAGCTGCCCGAGGGCACCTGGGACGAGCCGCAGTTCACCGGCACCGGCTTCCCGTGGGACTTCTCCATCAACTACCACCTGTACCGGCTGGTCTTCCCGGTCACCGCGCTCGGCCGCTACCTCAACGGCGCCCCGGGCACGATCCGGGCCGACGGAACCCCGGCGATCGGGACGGCGCGGTGACCACCGCGCCCCTGCTGGTGCTCTGCGCCCTGGGCCCCGAGGTCTGGGCCCTGCGCGGCGGCGACTGGCGCGGTGCGACCGGAGGGTCCCCGGTGCTGGTGCGCACCGGGGTCGGCCGGCGCCGCGCCGGGCTGGCCGTCCGGCGCCTGCTCGGCTCCGCCCCCAGCGGCTACGGCGCCGTGGTGGTGGCCGGCTTCGGCGCCGCGCTCGGCCCGGGCGTCCTGCCCGGCGACGTGGTCGCCGCCGACGGCGTGCGCGACGCCGAGGGCCACCTGTACCCGCTCGACTCCGGCGCGGAGCTCACCCGGGCGCTGAAGGAGCGCGGCCTGACCGTGCACACCGGCGTGCACCACACCGCCGACCACGTGGTGCGCGGCATCGAACGGCGGGCGCTGCACCTCCAGGGCGCGCTCGCCGTCGACATGGAGGCCGCCGCCGTCCTGGCCGTGCTGCGCGAGGTCCGGCCCGTGCTGCCGGCGGCCGTCCTGCGGGTGGTGGTGGACACGCCCGAGCACGAGCTGCTGCGGCCCGGCACCCTCCCGGCCGGGGTGCGCGCCTGGCGGACCCTGCGGGCGACGGTACCCGCCCTCGTCGACTGGTACCGGCAGGAGCGCGCGCCCGGCTCCGTAGACCTGAACCACCCCACATCCTCGACGCTCCCCCAGGAGGCGAGCTAGCCATGGCCATGCCGTTGCGCCAGACCGTGCGGGTCGGCACCTACCTCATGCAGCAGAAGCTGCTCAAGCGCCGGGACAAGTTCCCGCTGATCGTGGAGCTGGAACCGCTCTTCGCCTGCAACCTCGCCTGCGAGGGCTGCGGCAAGATCCAGCACCCGGCGGGCGTCCTGAAGCAGCGGATGCCCGTCGCCCAGGCGGTCGGCGCGGTCCTGGAGTCGGGTGCCCCGATGGTCTCGATCGCCGGCGGCGAGCCGCTGATGCACCCGCAGATCGACGAGATCGTCCGGCAGCTCGTCGAGCGCCGCAAGTACGTGTTCCTCTGCACCAACGCGCTGCTGATGCGCAAGAAGATGGACAAGTTCACGCCCTCGCCGTACTTCACCTTCGCGGTGCACATCGACGGCATGCGCGAGCGGCACGACGAGTCGGTGGCCAAGGAGGGCACCTTCGACGAGGCCGTGGCCGCGATCAAGGAGGCCAAGCGGCGCGGCTTCCGGGTCACCACCAACAGCACCTTCTTCAACACCGACACCCCGCAGACGGTCATCGAGGTGCTGGACTACCTCAACGACGAGCTCAAGGTGGACGAGATGATGATCTCGCCCGCCTACGCCTACGAGAAGGCCCCCGACCAGGAGCACTTCCTCGGCGTCGAGCAGACCAGGGCGCTCTTCCGCGCGGCCTTCGCCGACGGCAACCGCAAGCGCTGGCGCCTCAACCACAGCCCGCTCTTCCTGGACTTCCTGGAGGGCAAGGCCGACTTCGAGTGCACCCCCTGGGGCATCCCCAACTACTCGCTGTTCGGCTGGCAGCGGCCCTGTTACCTGATGGCCGACGGCTACGTGCCGACCTACCGCGAGCTGGTCGAGAAGACCGACTGGAGCAAGTACGGCCGCGGCAAGGACCCGCGCTGCGAGAACTGCATGGCCCACTGCGGCTACGAGCCGACCGCCGTCCTCGCGACGATGGGCTCGCTGCAGCAGTCGCTGCGCGCCATCACCGAGACCGTCAACGGCAACAAGGGCCGCTGAGCGGGGAGCCGACCTCCGGGTCGGCGCCCCGGCCCCGGGCCCCGCGCCCGGGGCCGGCTCCGCCCCCGCAGCCAGGCCGGCCCGCGCCCGGGCCCG
>NZ_JBHVEU010000144.1:0-18667 GCF_042802075.1 Kitasatospora sp. NPDC057518 | reverse complement strand
GCCCAACGCGCCCCGCCCGGGTACGCCGGTACAGCGGCGCGGCGGCAGCCGGACGGCGCGCTCACGCGACCCGCTCGGGAACCTCCGCCCCGTCCCGCAGCAGCCTGACCTGCCACCGGACCAGCAGGAAGCAGGGCAGGCAGACCGCGGCCATCGCCAGGAACGCCCAGTGCGGGGAGGCCGCGTAGAGCGGGCCGGTGACGGCGGTGACGGCGGCGACACCGAGGCCGATGGCCAACCCGGCGTAGAGCGCCTGGGCGTCGGACCAGAGGTCCTCGGGGACATGGCCCTGCACGCAGCGCGCGTGCGCGACGTGGGTCAGCGCGAAGGTGCCCGCGTGGAGCGTCTGGGTGAGCACGACGCACACCAGCGGCATCGGCACCGCGAGCAGGCCCCAGCGCAGCACCGAGAGCACCGCAGCGGCGGCGAAGAGGACCGGGACCGGGTAGCGGCCGAGCATCGGCCCCGCGTACTTGAACAGGAGCAGCTCGCACCCCACGGCCAGCGCCAGCATGAGGCTGACGTTGATGCTCGACACGCCGAGCCGGCCGAAGTACTCGACGCCGAAGGCGTAGTAGGCCGCGTGCGCGCCCTGGAGCAGCACGGAACTGCCCAGGCCGAGCGCGTAGACGCGGTTGCGCAGCAGCCGGCCGCGGCCGCCGCCGGCCACGGTCGCCACCGTCGGGAACCCGACGGGGTGCGCCAGGTCCGCCAGCGCGAGCAGCAGGCACCCGACGACGAAGACCCCCACCAGCGCGCCGCTGCCGACCGTCCGCCCGACCACGCCGGACACGCCCAGGCCGAAGAGGAACCCCGCCGAACCGAAGTAGCGGACGCTCCCGTAGTCGACCTGCCCGTTCGCCGCGCCGATGGTCGCGAGGGTCTCGCTCAACGGCATCAGCAGCGGGTAGCTGACGCCGACGAGCACCGACACCACCATCATCGAAGCGAATTGAGGATGCGTCAGGTAGAGCGGGCTGAGCGCCGTCGCCGTCCAGGCGAGCAGCTGCGACAGTCTCCGGAGCGGGACCGTCCGGCAGAGCACCGGGAAGACGACGGCGATGGAGACCGAGCGCGACAGCAGACCGGCGGTGATGACCGCGGTGACCTCCGTCGGTCCGAAACCGGAAGCGAGCAGCCAGACCCCCCAGTAGGAGAGGTACGAGCTCCAGGTCAGGAAGAACAGGAAGAACCTGGCCGACAGCCACACTCGGAACGACATCTCAAGCTGCTCCTACACGTGCTCAGTTGCCCGTGGCCAGTTGGGCGACAGCCTCGGCGACCGTCAGTGCCGCCCGCTCGCACTGCTGCTTGTCGACGTCCAAGTGGGCCACCAGGCGGACCGTTTGCGGTCCCATCACCGAGACCCTAACGCCGGACGCCGCGCAGAGCTCCTGCACCCCTGCCGCGTCGGGCACTTCCACGAACACCAGGTTGGTCTGCGGCTCCCGGACGTCCAGTCCGCCGTCGCGCAGCAGACCGGCGATCAGGGCCGCGTTCGCGTGGTCCTCGGCCATCCGACCGATGTTGTGCTCGAAGGCGTGGATGGCGGCGGCGGCCAGGATCCCGGTCTGCCGCATGGAGCCGCCCATCCGGTGCCGCATGACCCGGGCCTCCTCCACGCGGTCGGCGTCCAGGAGCAGCACGGTGCCGGCGGGCGCGCCGAGCCCCTTGGAGAAGCAGAGGGACAGCGTGTCGAAACAGGCTCCGTAGGCCTCGAAGGGGACGCCGCTGGCGACGTGGGCGTTCCAGATCCGGGCGCCGTCGCAGTGCACCGTGACCCCGGCCTCGCGGGTGACCCGCCGGATCTCCTCCAGCGCGGCCAGCGGGTACACCACGCCGCCGGCGGCGTTGTGGGTGTTCTCCACCGCCACCGCCCGGGTCCCGCTGCCGTAGGCGGTGGCGGGACGGATCATCCGGGCGAGCACCTCCGGGTCGATCAGGCCGTCCTCGGAGACCGTCGTCCGGGTCAGGATCCCGCCGTGCCAGGCGACTCCGCCGTCCTCGTAGAGCAGGAAGTGCGCGCCGGCGTCGGCCAGCAGCTCCTGGCCCGGCGGCACCAGCAGCCGGAGCGCGAGCTGGTTGGCCATGACCCCGCTGGGCAGGAACAGCGCGCCGGTGAACCCGAAGGCGTCGGCGAGCATCCGTTCCAGCCGGATCACCGTGGGGTCGTCGCCGAGGGTGTCGTCGCCGACCTCGGCGGCGGCCATGGCGGCTCGCATGGCCGCGCTGGGCCTGGTGACGGTGTCGCTCCGCAGGTCGATGGTCTGGGTGGTCACGGCGCTCCCTTGGGGTCGGGTGCCGGACGGACGGCCGGGGCCCCGGTGAGGGCGCCGAGGCTGTCCGTCAGGCAGTCGAAGAAGAGGTCCGGGTGGTCCCGGAAGTAGAAGTGGCCGCCCGGAAGGATCCGGACGTCGGACGGGCCGGTGGTGTGCCGGCCCCACTCGCGCAGCCTGCCCTCGTCCTCCCAGTCGTCGGTGGCGCCGAGCGCGAGGACGGGGCAGCTCAGCGGGGCGGTCGGGACGTGCCGGTAGGTCGCGACGACGGTCAGGTCCGCGTGCAGGTTGGCCAGGTACAGCTCGCGCATCCGCGGGTCGTTCCCGAGTTCCGGCGGCAGCGGCCCGTACCGCTCCTCGACCCGGGGGACGAAGTCGACGCCGTCGAGGAGGTGGAGCGGCAGTCCGGGGCGGTGCAGGTGCGGGGGGCCGTTCACGGACACGATGAGCCGCTCCGGCTCCGGGCGTCCGAGCGCCCGCAGCGCGACGGCCGTCTCGTAGGCGACGATCGCGCCGAGGCTGTGCCCCAGGAAGGCGTACGGGCCGGTGAACTCGGCCTGTTCCGTCAACGCGCCGACCAGCTCCCGCAGGTCGGTCATGGCCGGCTCCCGCATCCTGCTTCCGCGGCCCGGGAGTTGGACCCCCCACACCTCGACCTCGGCGGGGAGCCGGTCCGCCCAGCGCAGGTACTCGCCGGGCGAACCGCCGCTGTGCGGGAAGCAGTAGAGGCGCAGGGCGGCGTCGGGGCGACGCTGACGGCACATCAGCCAACGGGGTGCTGCCACGGTCGTCCCCACCTCCTTCCGTCGGTCAGTTCTTCTGCAGCAGCGTGTCGTGGGCCAGCTCGTCGATCGCGCCGTGGTCGACCTTGCCGTTGGGCAGCACGGGCAGCCGGGGCAGCGCCACGATGCGGCTCGGTACGGCGACGGCCGGCAGGCGTTCGATGAGGTGCGCCCGGAGGCTGCGCCGGTCGACCTCCCCGGTGGTCGGGCTGACGAAGCCGACCACCTTCTTCCGCCCCTGGACGGTGCAGACGCCGACCGCGGCCGCCGCCACGTCCCGGTGGGTGCGCAGCGCCTGTT
Source organism: Kitasatospora sp. NPDC057518 (assembly GCF_042802075.1). Lineage (NCBI taxonomy): Bacteria > Bacillati > Actinomycetota > Actinomycetes > Kitasatosporales > Streptomycetaceae > Kitasatospora > Kitasatospora sp. NPDC057518. The sequence goes on along the minus strand of NZ_JBHVEU010000144.1, from coordinate 15,309 downwards.
CGATCTCGGAGCGGTCGACGCGCATCCCGCCGAGTTTGAGCTGGTGGTCGGCCCGGCCGTGGAAGCGCAGTTCGGCCCCGGCGGTGACGGACACGATGTCCCCCGTGCGGTAGAGCTCGCGGGCCGGCTCGGCGAGGCCCGGTCCGCCGATGTGGAGCTCCCCGGGCTCCCCGGGCGGTACGGCGGCGCCGGCGGCGGAGCGGACGTAGAGGCTGGTCCCGGGGACGGCGCCGCCGATCGGCACGTCCGGGAGGTCCGCGTCCACCGGGGTGCACTCGTGGACGGCGCTCCACACCGTGCACTCCGTCGGGCCGTACTCGTTGTAGAGCCGGGTGCCCGGGAGCGCGTCGAAGTGCTGCCGGACCAGGTCGGGCGGGCAGGCCTCCCCGGCGACGATCACCGTGGAGAGCGTGCCGGCCCGCTCGGCGAGGCCGCCGCGCAGGGCGATGTCGTAGAGCGACGGGAGCATGAGCAGGTGCGACGCCCGGTGGTCCCGCGCGGCCCGGCCGACCGCCAGCAGGTCCGCCGGGCGGTCGCTCGGGATGACCAGTCGGCCGCCGCAGGCCAGGGTCCAGTAGATGCCGGCGACCGAGCTGTCGAAGGAGATCGACGAACAGAGCAGGAAGGTGGAGACCGGCGTCGGGTAGTACGCGAGCCGGGCCGCGGTCGAGGCCGCCAGCGCGGCGGCGGAGATCGTGACGCCCTTCGGCCGGCCGGTCGACCCGCTGGTGAAGCAGGTGTACGCCAGGGTGCCGCGGACGGTCCCGCCCCGGGGGCCGTCGGTGTCGGCCGGCACCGTGCGGAGGCCGTCGAGCCGGACGTCCAGCCCGGGCTCCGACACCGCGAACCGCGCGCCGCTGGCCTCCGCGATGTAGCGCTGCCTGGCGACCGGGAACCCCGCGTCCACGGGGACGTACCGCGCTCCGGCCCGCAGCACCCCGAGCATGGCGACGACCGCCCAGCGGGACAGCCGCGCGTGCACGACGACCGGGCTGTCCGGCTCCACCCCGGCGGCCCGCAGCGCGGTGGCGACCACGGCGGACCGCTCGTCCAGCTCGGCGTGGTCGAGCGATCCCCCGGCGTCCACGACCGCCGCGCCCCGGCCCCGGAACGGTTCGACCAGGTCGAGGATGTGCGGCGGGGCGTCGAGCGGCACGACCGGCAGGTCCGGTACCCAGTGGGTCATCCGCCTCAGCCCTTCACGGTGGCCCCGCGGGGCACGCCCGCGACGGGCACCCGCTTGAAGCCGGCCAGGAACGTCGAGTGCATCCGCTCGATCCCGCCGACCACCTCGATCGAGGAGAACGTCGCGAACAGCTCGGTGAACAGCAGGCGCAGGGCCAGCCGGGCGAGGTGCGAGCCGACGCAGTAGTGGTGGCCGACGCCGAAGGCGAGGTGCCGGTTGGGGCGGCGCCGGATGTCGAACACGTCGGGGTCGGGGAAGACCTCGGCATCCCGGTTGGCCGAGGCGAGGTAGGCGACCACGGCGTCGCCCTCGGCGATCCGCACGCCGGAGAGTTCGACCGGCTGGAGCGCGTAGCGCATGAAGTTGCTGGCCGGCGTGGCCCAGCGCAGGGCCTCCTCGATGCCGGAGTCCAGCAGCTCCGGGTGCGAGGCCCAGTCCTCGTACCGCGGGCTGCCGGCCAGTTCGACGATCGCGGCGATCGGGACGTGCGGCAGCGTTCCGGCCGAACCCAGCAGCATGCTGTAGCAGTTGGAGATCACCGAGCCGGTCGAGATGGGCTCGCCGTCCACCTCGGTCTCGGCCAGCACGCTGATCAGGTCGTCGCCGGGATCCCGCAGCCGGGCCCGGACCAGGTCCGAGAAGTAGGCGAAGATCTCCCGGTGGCCGCGCTTGAGGGTCGGCTCCACGCCGCCCGGCAGCTGGAACTCCGGGTCCTCCTCCGCCGTCGACATCATGGCCAGGCGGATGAGGCGCTCGTGGTCCTCGGCGGGCAGCCCGAGGATGGGGCTGAGGGCGACCAGGGGCAGCCGGGCCATCGCGACCGCGAAGTCGAAGGGCTGTCCGTCGGCTCCGGGGGCGAGCAGGTCACGGATGCCGGCCTGGATCCGGTCGGAGAACGAGGCGAGCGGCTTGACGGCGAGGGCCTGCTTGAGCGGGATCCGCGCCCGGTCGTGGTGCGGCGGGTCGGTCGCCGCCAGCTGCTTCCCGGCCGCCGGGTCGCCTCGGCCGAGCAGGTTGAGCAGGGTGCCCCGCTCCGAGGTGAAGGCGGAGTAGTCGTGCAGCACCCGCTCGACGTCGGCGTACCGGGTGACGACCCAGTAGCCCCCGCCACGGCCGGAGTTCGGCTGCCAGTGGACCGGGTCGTGTTCGCGGAGGCGGCGCCAGACCTCGTGCGGTTCGCCCTGGGAGTAGAGCGCGGGGTCGGTGAGGTCTCCCGCCGTGCCGGTGCTCACTGCCGGCCTCCCGGGTACGCCTCGGCCGTCCCGGGCCGGGCCGCCGCCACCGCCTCTTCGATCACCTGGGTCAACTCCGCGATGGTGGGCGACAGGAAGAGGGTCGTGGCCGACACCTCCACCCCGAATTCCCGGTCGATGTCCCCCTGCAGTTCCGCGGCGGTCAGCGAGTCGCCGCCGAGTTCGAAGAAGTCCTCGTCCAGGCCGATCGACGAGATCTCCAGCCGGGCGGCCCATAATTGTGTGAGGCGTTCCTGGACCGACGTCTGCCGTGCTGTTTCCACTGCCACGAGCAACTCCCTTACGCGTCGAAGGAATAGACCGAGAAGAGAGGCACGCTCACGCGCGACCTTCCCTTCAGGAACGACTTCTCGATCAAGCACGTGATTCCGACCACCGTGGCGCCCAGCTCCTCGAGCATTTCCACGGCGGCCGCCACCGAGTTCCCGGTCGCGACGATGTCGTCATGGATGAGGACCCGGGCGCCGGGCGGCACCAGGTCCTTGCGAATCTCGATCCGGTCGGTCGAGTATTCGCCGGAGAACGTCCGCCCCACCGTCTCGCCCGGCAGCTTCCCCTCTTTGCGAATGGCCAGGAAGCCGCAGCCCAGGCGGTCCGCCAGGGCCCCACCGAGGATGAAGCCGCGCGCGTCTATGCCGGCGACGTAGTCCGGGGCGAGTGGAGTCGACCACTCCGTGAGGCCGTCGATCGCCGCACCGAAGGACTCCCGGCTGGCCAGGACGGGCATGACGTCGCGAAACGCCACGCCGGCCCGGAAGTCCTTGAACACTGGAACCGTTGATTCGCCGTCCCGCTGATGACCGGTCTTCATGAGTCCTCCTTGCTGCCGTACGGCAGTGAAAGGTCCCGGCGAGCGCTCGAGCACGTGAGCACGCGGGTACGTGAGCACGCGGGCACGCCAGGAAAGGCCTGCTACTGAAAGTGGTTCCGGATTTGCAGAGTGAGGGGGACGATCCGCCATCATGCCGAAGCGGCCGATGCGCCTGCCCGGGGAAACGGTTCTCCTGCGCCGGAAATCTCATCGGCGGGCTCTTCCAGAGCCGGGAGCCCCCTGGGCACGTTCACGCAGCCCGTGGCAGTCGGATCACTGGTCAACACCAGAACTTCATCGGCAAACACAGCCCCCCGGTTGATTCCGCACCGCTAGCTGGCGTGTTCATGACGCTACAGACGAAGCTACATCGCGGGCGACCCCTCGGCAAGATCGCCTGGTCTTTCATCCAGAGGGAAACAGCAATTGACGGTGAGTCAGGCCGAAAATGCCCTGGCCGCACCGACATTGGCGTCGAAATCATCGGGTCCGCCGGATTGCGGGTGGTTTGCCGGAGTCGTCCGCCTGCGACTCCTCCACGCGCCCAGCGGGAACCCGACCTGTCGCCAAGCATCAGGCCCTCAGGTCTGACGAAGTCTCAAACTTGCTTCCCCACAAGCTTGGTCGGATCATTGCTGCCATGAACACGACCGAGATCAACGCGTCCCCCGCACCCGCACTGACCATAGGGTTCGACCTCGACATGACGCTGGCCGACGGCCGGCCGGGCATCAAGGCGGTGCTGGACATGGTGGCGGCCGAGACGGGGGTCGCCATCGACAGCGACCTGGCGATCACCCGCGTCGGCCCGCCGATCGAGGAGGAGCTGGCCAACTGGTTCCCCGCCGACGAGGTGGACGCGGCCGCCGACCGGTACCGGGCGCTGTTCCCCCAATACGGCGCCCCGGTGGGCGAGTTGCTGCCCGGCGCGCTGGAGGCGATCGCCGCCGTCCACCGGCACGGCGGTCGGACGATCGTCGTCACCGGCAAGTTCGAGCCCAACGCCCGGCTGAACCTCGCCGCGCTCGGCATCAAGGTCGACGACGTCTTCGGCTCGGTCTTCGCCGACCGCAAGGGCGCCGTCCTGCGCGAGCAGGGCGCCTCCGTCTACGTCGGCGACCACCTCGGCGACATCACCGGGGCGCGGGCCGGCGGCGCCCTCGCGGTGACCGTGGCCACCGGGCCGTTCACCGCGGACCAACTGCGCGAGGCGGGTGCCGACGTCGTCCTGAAGGACCTGGCCGAGTTCCCGGGGTGGCTCGACGCCCACCTCGCCGGCTGACGGCACCGGACCCGCGGGTGGTCGAGCCTCCGGCTCTCGATCACCCGCGGGTCCGGTCATGCACGGGCCCGGTCGCCCGCGGGGCCCTTCAGCGGGCTTCCGCCTCCCGAGCCGCGTCGCGACCGCTCACGCCGTTGCTCAGGCGACCGTCCCGGAGGTGTCCCGCAGGGTGACGCTCGCGTGGCTCTCCTGGAAGCTCTGCTCGGACACCAGGGTCAGCCGCGCGGAGGACTGGAACTCCGGCAGCGTCACGGAACCGCAGGAGACCATGGTGGACTTGATCTTCGCCATGGTGGTGGCCAGGCCCTCGTTGAGGTCGCCGGCATAGGGAACGTAGCCGTCGACCCCCTCCTCGAAGACCAGCCCCTGACCGCCCTGGCCGTAGCGCTGCCAGTTGCGGGCACGGTTGGAGCCCTCGCCCCAGTACTCCTTGACGAAGCCGTCCCTGGTCGGGACCTTCGCGCCGGGCGCCTGGTCGAAGCGGGCGAAGTACCGCCCCATCATGACGAAGTCCGCGCCCATCGCCAGCGCCAGGGCCACGTGGTAGTCCTCCACCAGGCCGCCGTCGGAGCAGAGCGGCACGTAGTCGCCGGTGCGCTCCAGGAAGGCGTCCCGGGCGGCGGCGACATCGAGGACGGCACTGGCCTGGCCCCGGCCGATGCCCTTCTGGTCGCGCGTGATGCAGATGGAGCCGCCGCCCACACCGATCTTCACGAAGTCGGCGCCGGCCTCGGCGAGGAACGTGAACGCCTCGCCGTCCACCACGTTGCCGCCGCCGATCGGGATCTCCGGGTAGTTCTTCTTCGTCCAGGTCAGCGCCTCCGCCTGCCAGTCGCTGTAGCCGTCGGACGAGTCGAAGCACAGGACGTCCGCGCCCGCCTCCAACAGGGCCGGAACCCGCTCGCGGTAGTCGTGGGTGTTGACGCCCGCGCCCACGCGCAGGCGCTTGCCGCCGTCCACGACCTGGTTCGGGAAGCGCTTGTTGTCCGCGTAGTCGGACCGGAACACCAGGTGCTGGAGGTGCCCCTCGCCGTCCAGCACCGGGAGGCAGTCCAGCCGCTCCTCCCACAGCCTCGCGTTCGCCTCGGAGAGGGTGACGTCGCCACCCGCGTGGGGCAGCTCGCCGAGGGGGGTCATCCGGCCGCTGACGGGGCCGTCGAGGTCGTGCCGCTGGGGGTGGAAGTCGCGCGAGGTCACCAGGCCGAGCAGGCGCCCGGTCGCGGTCCCGTCGTGGGTGACGGCGGCGGTGCTGTGGCCGGTCCGGCGCATCACCGCGACCAGGTCGCGGAGGGTGTCGTCGGGCCGGACGTTGGTGTCGCTGGTGACGAAACCGGCCTTGAAGTTCTTCACCTTCCGGACGGCCGCCGCCTGTTCCTCGACCGGCTGGTTGTGGTGGATGAAGCTCAGACCGCCGTTGCGGGCGAGCGCGATCGCGAGCTCCGGGGAGCTGACCGCCTGCATGATCGCCGACACGAACGGGGCGTGCAGCTCGATCGCCGAGGCCTCGCCCACCCGGTGCCGCACCAGGGGCGTCCGGAGATCAACGGCCGCGGGCCTGCAGTCGGTCCGAGTCCGGTTCGGGAGCAGCAGGTACTCGTTGAACGTCCGCGACACCTCGGCGATGATCTGTGCCATGCATTCCTCCTGATCCCGAGCGGGCGGCGCCGGTCGGCCCGACCGCGAAGACCGCGCCCGTGCCCGACGGCTCGACCGGTCAGGTTCACGGACGGGCACGGCGGAGCTCCGCCCCACCAGGGCGCGCATCCTGACCGGGCCTCAGGTGCGAGGCGCGGCAGTTGACTACGCACCTTATCGACTGCCCGACTTGTTGACGAATCACCGTCATCGCCGTCGGCGGCTCCCGCGGAGCGGTGCGCCCGACGGTACGGACACGGAGAACCGAGGTGTCGTCAACGACACTTGACGACGCGGACGGCTCCGGTCGGGCGGCGGACCCCGGGCCGGAGACTCCACGCGCGGGTGGGGCGGGACCGGCCCGTCGCGTCCGCGCGTGGGCCGTTCGCCTGCTCGCCCGGTCGCCCGGCGGGGCCCGGGAGCGCGGCCGGCCGGCGACGCCGCGCGACGGTGTGACCCGAACGGGTCCGGTCGGCGGGCGGCATGGTGGGGTGGGCCCTAGGTTGCGGTGCCAGGGGGTCATCCGAGCGGAAGGCTGTATCTGGCATGGCCGGGAAATTCGAACTGTACGTGGACGAGGGCGGCATGCACCGGTTCCGGCTCAAGGCGAGCAACGGGACGATCGTGGTGACCGGCGACCCGCAGGAGAGCAAGGACGACTGCCTGAGGAGCATCGCGTCGATCCGCAAGCTCGCGCCGTACGCGGAACTCAAGGAGACCGCCGGGTCGGTGTGACGGGCCGGGCCCCGACGCACGGGACGGTGTGACGGGCCGGGACGCGGGACGGTGTGACAGGCCGGGACGCGGGACGGTGTGACAGGCCGGGATCCGATGCACGGGACGGTGTGGCGGGCCCGGCTCCGGAGCGCGGGTCGGCGGTGCAAATCGCCGACCCGCGTTCGCCTCTACGACAGATCCCTTTGGCCGGGTGCACGCCGGACGCGGACAGAACACTGGCATGCGCGTCGTCATCGTCACCGAATCCTTCCCGCCCGAGGTCAACGGAGTCGCCCACAGCGTGCTGCGGACGGCCGAGCACCTGGTCCGCCGGGGCCACCGGCCCCTTGTCGTCACCCCCTCGCCGGCGCGGGGCGCCGAGTGCCCGCCGGAGACCTTCGGCGGCGGCGCGGCGCCGGAGATTCCCGTGGTGCGCATCCCGTCGGTGCCGCTGCCGGGATACCCCCAGGTACGGATCGCCCTGCCCAGTCGGCAGCTGGCGGCCGCCGTCGCCGGACACCGGCCGGACCTCGTCCACCTGGCCAGCCCGTTCGTGCTCGGCGCGCGCGGGATGCAGGTCGCGGCGCGGCTCGGGGTGCCCGCCGTCGCCGTCTACCAGACCGATCTGGCCGGGTACGCGCACGCCTACCGGGCCGGGCGGGGGCTCGGGGAGGCCGCCGCCTGGCGGCGGATCCGGGCCGTGCACCGCGCGGCCGCCCGTACCCTGGCGCCCTCCACCCCCGCCGCCCAGGACCTCACCGCGCACGGGGTGCCGAGGGTGCAGCTGTGGCCGCGCGGAGTGGACTCGGTGCGGTTCCACCCCCGGCACCGGGACGAGGCGCTGCACCGGGCGCTGGCCCCGGGCGGGGAGGTGCTGGTCGGGTACGTCGGACGGCTGGCGCCGGAGAAGCGGGTCGACCTGCTGGCGGCGGCCTCGGCACTGCCCGGGGTACGGGTGGTGGTCGTCGGGGACGGCCCCTCGGCGCCCGGCCTGAAGGCCTCGATGCCGGGCGCCGTGTTCCTCGGCCGGCGCACCGGGGATGAGCTCGCGCGCTGCTTCGCCACCCTGGACGTCTTCGTGCACACCGGCCCGCTGGAGACCTTCTGTCAGACCATCCAGGAGGCGATGGCCAGCGGCGTGCCGGTGATCGGCCCCGCGGCGGGCGGCCCGCTGGACCTGGTCGCCCACCACCGCACCGGCCTGCTGGTGCCGCCCCGGGACGCCGCCGCGGTGGCCCGGGCGGTCGCCGAGCTGGCCGCCGACCCGGCACGGCGGGCCGGGTACGGGCAGGCCGGGCGCGCCGAGGTGACCGCGCGCACCTGGGAGGCGGTCGGGGACCTGCTGCTGCGGCACTACGCCGAGGTGCTGGCGGAGCACCGCGGAGTGCGGCTGCCGTCCGCCGCCCCGGCGTCGGCCGCGCCGGTGGCGCCCGCCCTGTCGGAGGAGCTGCCGGCATGAGCTCCGTTCCCGACGGCGGGGCGCCTACGGCCGGCGCCTCGCCGATCGCCGGTGAGGCTCCGATGGCCGGCGAGGCGCTGACGATCGTCCGGCTCGCCAACTTCGTCACCCCGGTCTCCGGCGGCCTGCGCACCGCACTGCGCCACCTCGGTGCCGGGTACCGGGCGGCCGGGCACCGCCCGGTACTGATCGTCCCCGGGGAGCGGCGCTCCGAGGAGGAGACCGAGCAGGGCGTGGTGGTCACCCTGCCCGGCCCGGTGCTGCCGGCCAGCGGCGGCTACCGGCTGCTCACCGACCGGCGGGCCGTCGCCGCCGAGCTGACCAGGTTCTCCCCCGACCGGCTGGAGGTGTCCGACCGCACCACGCTGCGCTGGACCGGCGCCTGGGCGCGGCGGCACGGCGTGCGCTCGGTGATGGTCTCGCACGAGAGCGCCGCCGGCCTGCTGCGCACCTGGGGCCTGCCCGGTCCGCTGGCGGGCGCGACGGCCGACCGGTTCAACGCGGCCACCGCCCGCGCCTACGACTCGGTGCTCTGCACCACCGACTGGGCGGCGGCGGAGTTCCGGCGGATCGGCACCCCGAACCTGGTCCGGGCCCCGCTGGGGGTGGACCTCGACGCGATGCGCCCGCTGCCGCCGACCGCACGGGCGGCCGAGCGGGCCCGGTACGCCGCTCCGGACGAGACGCTGCTGGTGCTCTGCTCCCGGCTCTCGGCGGAGAAGCGGCCCGAGCGGGCGATCGAGGCGCTGGCCGCCCTGCGGGCCCGGCGGCGGCCCGCGGTGCTGGTGGTGGCCGGCACCGGCCCGCTGCGGGACCGGCTGGCGGCGCGGGCCGCGCGGCTGCGGCTGCCGGTGCGCTTCCTCGGGCACCTGGGCGGGCGGGCGGAGCTGGCCCGACTGCTGGGCTGCGCGGACGTGGTGCTCGCCCCCGGCCCGGTGGAGACCTTCGGGCTGGCCGCGATGGAGTCACTGGCCTGCGGGACCCCGGTGGTGGTCAGCCGCTCCTCCGCGCTGCCCGGCCTGGTCGGGCTCGCCGGGGTGGCGGCCGTCGACACCGGCGAAGGATTCGCCTCCGCCGTACGGCAGTTGCTGGGTCGGCCGGAGGAGCTGCGACGGGCCTCCGCCCGGGCCCAGGCCGAGCGCTACGGCTGGCCGGCGGCGGTGGCGGCGTTCCTTGCGGCACACGGCGTACGCGACGACGAGGCGGTGGACGGAGGTCGGAGGTCAGGATGAGCATGCTGGAGGCCGGGCGTGGCCGGGCCGCGGAAGAACGCCCCACGGCCGGCGAGCTGCTGCGCTTCGTCGCCCTCGGGGACTCGCTCACGGAGGGGGTCGGGGACCAGGTCGGCGAGGGCTGGCGCGGCTGGGCCGCCGTCCTCGCCCACGCGCTGCCGCCCGAGGATCGGGACGTCGAGTTCACCAACCTGGCGTACAGCGGGGCGCTCACCACGGAATTGACGACACGTCAGTTACCGGGCGCGCTGGCTCTGCGGCCGCAGCTCGCGGCGGTGGTGGTCGGCGGCAACGACACCCTGCGCTCGGGCTTCGACATCCGGCGCGCCACCCTGGAACTGGACGCCACGATGGGGGAACTGTCCGGCCACGGCGCCAGGCTGCTGACCGCCTGCCTGCCCGACCCGGGCAGCCTGCTCCGGCTCCCGGCGCCGCTCGCCCGTCCCCTGGCGCGCCGGATGCGGGCGGTCAACACCGTGGTGCACGCCCTCACCGAACGCCACCGGGCGGTGCACCTGCACATCGCCGAGCTGCCGTGGCTCACGGAGCGCCGGCTGCTGAGCGTCGACCGCCTGCACCCCAGCGCCGAGGGCCACCACCTGATCGCCCGGCGCTTCCACGACCTGCTCACCGAGGCCGGCCACCCCCTCGGCCCGCCCCCGACCGCCGCTCCCGCCGAACCACCGCCGGGCCTGGCCGCCGACCTCTGGTGGATGGCCACCCGGGGCACCCGCTGGCTCGCCGCCCGCAGCACCGACCTCCTGCCGGGCCTGCTCGCACTGGCCGCCGCGGAGGGCGTCGCCCGCCTGCGCGGCGGGAGCCGGCGGCACGACGAGCAGATGGCCCGGGCCGCGGCGCAGGCCCTCGCCTCGCTGGGGTGAGGAGCGCGCCGGGGTGACGGGGACGGCGAAGGCGGTGGAACCGGGGACTGTTGCGGAAGTGCGCGCGGCGGCGGGAGTGGCGTAGTACTTGTGGAGGGTCCCGGAGGCATTCCCGTTCTTGTCTGGAGTCGTCGATGTCCGTTCGCCGTGTCGTGCCCAACATCCGGTCGGAGGCCGCGCAGGAGAGCCGGGAGTTCTACGGCCTGCTGGGCTTCGAGGAGGTCATGAACCACGGCTGGATCATGACGCTCGCCTCCCCGTCCAATCCGGCGGCGCAGGTCAGCTTCATGACCGGCGACAGGACCGCGCCGGTCACCCCCGACCTGAGCGTCGAGGTGGACGACGTGGACGCGGCCTACGCGGCCGTGCTGGCCGACGGTGCGGAGATCGTCCACCCCTTGCAGGACGAGGAGTGGGGCGTACGGCGGTTCTTCGTCCGCGACCCCAACGGCCGTGTGGTCAACGTCCTGGGCCACCGCTGACACCTTCGCTCCCCCGCGACCGGGGACGGTGCCGGTCACGGCCGGGATCGGCGGGGCCGTTCAGCGGGAACCATCGGGGTGGCCCGGGTTGTCGTGTCCGGGGAGAGCGTGACGGAGGGAGTCGGGGTGGAGAGCTCGGGCGCGGTGGGCCGGGACGTCATGGCGGCGGCGGGGGTGCTGTTCTCCGACGGGGCCGGGCGGCTGCTGGTGGTGCGGCTGCCGTACGACCGGAAGCACCCGGTGGCGATCCCGGGCGGCGGGTGGGAGCCGACGGACCGGTCGCCGAGGGAGACCGCCCTGCGGGAGATCCGGGAGGAGCTGGGGTTCACGCCCCGGTTGGGGCCGCTGGCCGGCGTGGACTGGGCGCTGCTGCGCGAGGGCGACCGGCCGATCGTCGTGTACCTCTACTGGGCCGAGCCGCTGACGGCGGAGCAGGTGGCGGCGTTCCGGCCGGACACGGCGGAGGTCGGCGGCTGGACCTGGCTGACGGCGGAGCAGGCCGGACACGCCCTGCCACCGCGGCTGTCCCGCCGGGTGACGGCCTGTCTGCGGGCACCGGGCGACACCGGGCCACTGGAACTGGAGGACAGCCGGCCGGTCGGCCACACGCTCGGGCGGTTGCCCGCCGACGGGCCGGTACCCGAGTACGCCGGACTGGCCGCCGCACCGGGGCTGACGCCGTCCGCCGAGGAGCCGCCGGAACCCTCGCAGCCGCCGATGGACCGGGCGACCTACTACGCCACCCGGCCGCGCATCCGGACCAAGGCGCGGGCACTGTTCACCGACGCCGCCGGCCGGGTGCTGCTGGTGCGGCTGCGGCCGTGGGACGGGCCGCTCGGGCAGGTGCCGCACTGGACGCTGCCGGGCGGCGGGGTCGAGGCGGACCGGGAGATGCCCCGGGCGGCCGCCCGGCGGGAGATCCGCGAGGAGCTCGGCTGGGACGTGGAACCGGGGCCACTGCTGGCGCTGGACTGGCAGCCGGGTGCGGCGGCCGACCCGGAGGCGGACCCGGCGACCGGCCGGGACACCGCCGTCCTGGTGTACGTGTTCGACGGGGGCACGGTGACGGAGCGGATGCTCGACTCCCTCGTGCTGCCGGAGGACGAACTGGTCGAGTGGCGGCTCTGCGACCCGGCCGAGGCGCGGACGCTGCTGACCGGCCCGTCCTGGGACCGTACGGCCGCCGCACTGGCCGCCCGGGAACGGGCGGGCGGACCGGTCGAGCTGGTGCGCGGGCGGAGCGTCGGGCCGGACCTGCCGCAGGGGTGAGGCCGGGTGGACGGAGCCCGGCGGGGCGTGAGCCACCGCCGGGGCCTCGTCCGCTTCCTCGCACGTCGGGCGCGGTGGGCCGGCGCGGCGCTTCGGGGCGCCGCGTCAGACCTCCAGCTCGGCCTCGATCCGGCCCAACTGGTGGCGGGCCATCGCGAGGTTGGCGCGCGCCTTGTCCAGCGCGAGGTAGAGGAACAGGCCCTTGCCGGTACGGCCGGTGAGCGGGCGGATCAGGTGGTACTGGCTGGTCAGGGTGATCAGGATGTCCTCGATCCCGTCCTGGAGGCCGAGCATGTCCATGGTGCGCATCTTGGCGCGGACCACGTCGGTGTTGCCGGCGGCGGCGACATTGAGGTCCAGGCCACCGGGGCCGTCGAGGGTGGCCAGCGCCATGCCGCTGTTGTAGTCCACCAGGGCCGCGCCGATGGCGCCCTCGATGCTGGTCATGGCCTGCTTGAGCGCGCCGGCTGCGTCGGTCATCTGGGTAACTCCCGTTCTTTGGTGGGTGGTTCGGTTTCGGGCGGTGCGGTTTCAGGCGGTGCGGTGGTCTGGTGGCGCGGTCAGCCCGCGTCGCGCGGATCCTTGGGCACGAGCGCGTCGTTGAGCAGCTCCGCGATGCGCTGCGCGCTACGGCGGGCCTCCAGGTGCAGCCGGCCGACGTTGACGTCGGGGTGCGCCAGCAGCGTCAGCACGCAACTGCCGCCGGCCGCGTAGGTGGCGACGTAGCCGTTCTCGCCGCGCACCAGCGACTCGCGGAACTCGCCCTGGCCGGTGGTGTCGGCGAGCCGCTGGGCCAGCGAGAGCGAGGCCGCCGTCATCGCGGCCAGACCCGAGGGCTCGGTGCCGTGGGTGTCGTGCGCGATCAACAGGCCGTCCACGCTGGCGACCAGACCACCCGCGAGGTGCGGGACGCGGTGTTTGACGGCGCGCAGTTCGGCGAGCAACTCGGTCTCCAAGGCGATCAGTTGTCTCCTTCCGACACGCTGCTTGAGTGCCCGCCTCATGGCCGGAACGACGGGGTCGCGGGCGGGGAATGGGTCAAAGTCGGGCCTCCAGAAGGTCTCGGACCCGGGTCAGCAGCGCGATGTCCGGGTCGGGGACGGTCAGCGGGTGGGCCGCTGCCGTGGTGGGCGGGCGTTCTGATCGCGTGGGGGCGTCGGTCCCGGCGTCGGTCCCGGTGTCGGTCCCGGCGGGGGTGCCACCGGCGGGGGTGCCGGTACGGGCTGCGGCGGGGTCGGCCGTGACCGGGGCTCCGGGGAGTCCGGCACCCCGGAGGCTGGCGCCGGGGATCCTGCGGTGCAGCCCTCCGGCCGGTCCGCTCGTGACCGGTGGGGGAACTTCGGGTGCCGGTACGGCCGTTGGCGACACCTCGGGCACCCGGGCCGCCGTCGGCACCTCGGGCGGGCGCGGTACGTCGGCTGGCAACGGCGCGTCCAGCAGCCCGGCGGCGGCGAGCCGTCGGACGTCGGCCGTCACGCCGAAACCGGAGCGGCCGAGCAGCCGGGCCAGGTCGGCCGGGGTCCTGCGGCCGTCGGCGTGGTCCAGCAGCTCGCGGCGCCGGCGGCCGGACGGGCGGTGGGAGGCTCGGCGGACGTGCTCGACCGGGCGGACGGGCGCGGTGTCGAGCTGCCCCCACGGCCAGATCCCGTCGAGCAGTCGCCGACGGCGTGCGACCTCGCGGCGGATCCGGGCCGGGTCGACGTCCGCGACCGGTCCGAGCCAGTGCCGGGCGTCGGCCTCGAACCGCCAGACTCCGCCGCCCGGGTCGGCGAGGACGAAGAACGAGGCGTCGAACAGCGTTCCCAGGTGGCCGAGTTCGAGCTCTCCCCGGGTGAGCAGCCGCCGTTCGACGAGCGCCTCGCCGACCCTCGACCGAGGTCCGTGGATCCGGAGCAGTTCCGCCCAGTCCTCGGGGGTGATCCGGCCGCAGCCGATGAGCAGGTCGGCCAGGCCGGGGGCCCGGGAAGACTGGGCGGCGGCCACCCGCCCGTCGACCAGGTGGAGGCTGCCGAGCGGTCCGTGCAGGGCGCCGGTGGCGCGACGGTCGGCGAGCAGGGCGAGCGCCTCGCCCGGGGTCCTCGGGGTGGCGGCCCCCGCCCAGGGCGGCGGCGCGGTGCCGGTCGCGGCGGTCACGCGCTCACCCCAACACCAGTTCGTCGGTGAGCGCCTGGAGGCGGAAGCGGGCGGCGGCGAGGTTGCCCTCCGCGCGGTCCAGCCAGAGGTGCAGCACGAGCCTGTTGTCGAAGACGGTGTCGATGAAGCGGATCAGGTGGTAGCTGCGGCCGGCGGTGACGATGATGTCCTCCAGCGGGGCCCGCCGGTCCTCCGTCACGGTGAAGGTCTGGCTCTCAACGGCCGCCCGCACCAGGTCGGTTGCCTCGGCGGCGGAGGTTTCGTGCTCTCCGGTCGGGCTGTCCCCGAGGCTGCCGAGGGCGAGCCCGCTGCTCCAGTCGACCAGGCTCGCGGCGCGGGCCCCGGGGATCGCCATCGCTCCGGAGAGGCATTCGTCGATACCGGGCACACCGGCTCCTTCGCGGGGTCTGGGCGGCCGGACGCAGCGCGGCGCCGACCGGTTCACCACCAGCAGTGGCTAGTTCGACACGGAAGGCTACTGCCGGATTCCATCGGACGAACATTCCGATGGCATATTCACACCGGCAACGGCCAGTTCCGGCCAAGAATTGACGATGCATCAGGCCGGGAGGGGAGGTGACGCCACTGGTGGGCCAGGGCGGTTGGAGCGCCGTTCACCGGCCGCCTGGCACGGGACCTTGGCCGATACCGGGCCGTGCCGGAGGGTTTCGTCATCGAAAGTGCGATAAGAGGACGAGCCCATGGAGCGCGAACACGCCGAAGGGGCCCGTTCCGTTGGACGGAACGAGCCCCTTCGATGGGAGCGCCAGGCCCGGATCGCACGGACTCTCCCTACTGAAAGTAGGGCGTGCTCTGGTAGCACCGCTGACGCCTGTTCGAGATTCGTTTCCCGGAAGGTCACTTCCTCTCGACGGGAAGAACACTAGCAGGCCATCACGCCTGGTCAGAAATCGCGACCGGGGAGCCGCCGGGCGCTGCCGGGCCGGCCGGTGCCGGTCAGCCCAGCAG
>NZ_JBHVEU010000143.1:0-18750 GCF_042802075.1 Kitasatospora sp. NPDC057518 | reverse complement strand
GAGGACCCGTACACCGAGCAGCGGCTGCCGGGCAGCCCGCGCACCGGCGTGCTGCTGGTCTGCCCGAAGGACTTCGGCAACCGGCCGACCGCGGTCGCCGTGGACGTCCGCCGCGAACTGGCCACCACCCGCCGCCAGCTGGGCCGGATGACCGGCATCGGCCGGCTGCTGGCGGCACTGCCGCCGGACGCCGACTTCGACCTGGCCGCCGACGAGGACGGCGCGCCGGCCCGGACCACCGAACAGCTGGCCGCCTCGGTCGAGGCGGTGCCCGCCGCCTACAGCCCGGACTGCCTCTCCACCTGCGAACTCGGCTTCCACTGCCGCGCCCGGGCCCGCTGCGACGACCGGGTCGAGCAGCTCGGCCGGGGCGTGCGCGGCGAGCTGGGCAGCATCCGTACGGTCGCCGAGGCGCTGGCCGCCGCCGGCACCAAGAGCGAGGACCTGGACGGCGCGGACGACGCCGCCGAGCGCCTGGCCTACGCGGCCGCCCTGCGCGCCGAAGCCCTGGGCGCCGGCGCCGTGGGGGCGGAAGACCAAGGGGCTCGCGCATGAGCCTGCTCACCACCCTCGCCCGGCTGGAGGCCGTCCGCAGCGGCCGGGCCGAGCCGCTGGCCACCGTCCGGCACCGGCACCTGTCCGACCGCCCGATGGTGCTGGTCCCGCTGACGGCCGCCGGCGAGTCCGGCGCGCCGCTCGCGGTGATGCTCGGCACCGACCGGGACGCGCCCCGGCTGCACCTGGTCCCGCAGCCGCTCAACCGCACCCTGCGGTTCGACTTCCTGGCCGAGCTCGCCGCCGACCTGCTGCCCTACCTGGAGTCCTTCGCCGAGGACGTCGAGCAGATCGAGGGCTCCGAGAAGGACCCGGAGACCGGCGAGAAGACCCAGGTGTTCCGCGAGCTGTGCGCGGACGCCCCGCAGCTGGTGGTGCCGAACGGCGCGGGCGTGCACCACCTCGCCCTGATCGGCCGCTCGACCCGCTTCCGCCGCACCGCCGAGGACGAGGAGCCGGGCCCGTACCCGGCGCCGGTCCGGGTGCCGCTGCTCGGCCGCTGGCTGACCCACCTCACCGACCGCGCCCAGGTGCCCGGCTCCTCGCTGCTGCTGCCGATGACCGGCCTGCTGGCCCGGCACTGGGCGACCGGCCAGAGCCACCTGGAGGACCAGCACCTGGCGGCCCGGCTCGCCTGGCACCGCCCGCCGGACGGCCTGACCGGCGCGCGGGCGGCCGAGCTGGCCGAGTCCGCCCGGGACGACCGGGGTCAGCTGCTGCACCCGCCGGCCGGCCCGGCCACCGACCCGCGCTTCGACGAGTTCGTGCTGGCCCCGGCGATCACCCGCTACGACTCCGCCGTGGGCGCCCTGCAGCACAGCGCCGAGCAGCGCGACGAGGCCGCCGCCGCGCGCGCCCGGGCGGCCGTGCGGGCGGCGGTGACGGCGCTGGAGGAGGCGCTGGCGTCGGTCCTGCTGCCCACCTGGCGGGACGTCTGGCAGGGCCTGGACCTGCTGCGCGCCCTGCCGCCGGCCGGTCACCTGGCGGAGCGCTGGACGGGCGACCGCTGGTCCTACACCGGCCACCGGGACCGGCTGGCGGCCGGCGAGCCGCCGCAGCCCCGGCAGGACGACGCCGTCACCGCCGCCCGCAAGCTCGCCCAGCGCGAGCGCGAGCAGGCCCGCCTGGACGTCCAGGAGGCGCTGGACGACCCGCTGGCGATGGCCGAGCACCGGCTGTCCGGCGAGGCGTTCAGCGGTGTGGTGACGGAGGTGGTGCCGGACTGGGACACCACCGGCCGCTCCCCCAAGCCGCGCCCGCTGGTCACCCTGCGCACCGCCGACCGCCCGCACGCGGACCTCGGCCGGGAGGTGCACCGGGTGCACGGCCCGAGCCCGCAGAAGGCCGAGATCGTCGCGGTGGACACCGCCGAGGGCACCCTCACCCTGCGGGTGCTCTCCGGCATGGGCCGCAGGAAGGAGCCGGAGCCGGGCAGCCTGCCCGAGCCCGGCGAGCCGGTCACCTTCACCCTGTTCGAGCTGACGGTGCGCCAGTCCGCGCCGCTGCCCGAGCCGGACGACACCCCCTGGACCCACGGCGGCCCGCCCGGCGCCACGCCCGTACCCGCCCCGTCCGTCTCCGAGGAGTGGGAGTGATGACCGCCTCGATCCCCGAGCAGGCCCCGGGCGCGGCCGCCGACGCCGCGGTGGCCCGGATCCTGGCGGCCACCGTCCGTCCGCCGGCCGGCGCCCCGCGCGGCGTGGTGGTGGACTCCCCGCCCGGCGCCGGGAAGTCGACGCTCGTGGTGCGGGCCGCCCGCGAGCTGGTCGGCGCCGGCGAGCGGCTGATGATCGTCGCCCAGACCAACGGCCAGGTGGACGACCTGGTGGGCCGACTGGCCGAGAAGGCGCCGGAGTTGACGATCGGCCGGCTGCACGCCGCGGACTCCCGGCCCGGCCCGGAGGTGCTGAAGCACGCCAACGTCACGCCCTCCGACAAGGTCGCCGACCTGGTCGAGCACGACGTGGTGATCTCCACCTCGGCCAAGTGGCAGTGGGTGCGGACGGAGGCGCCCTGGCGGCACGCGATCGTCGACGAGGCGTACCAGATGCGCTCGGACGCCCTGCTCGCGGTGGCCCGGCTGTTCGAGCGGGCGCTGTTCGTCGGCGACCCGGGCCAGCTGGACCCGTTCACCGTGGTCGGCACCGAGCAGTGGGCCGGGCTGTCGTACGACCCGTCCGGCAGCGCGGTGGTCACCATGCTGGCGCACAACCCGGAGATCGAGCCGCACCGGCTGCCGGTCTCCTGGCGGCTGCCCGCCAGCGCCGCGCCGCTGATCTCGCGGGCCTTCTACCCGTACACGCCGTTCCGCTCCGGCACCGGCCCGGACGACCGCCGGCTGACGGCCGCCGTCCGCCCGGACGGCTCGGCGCTGGACGCGGTGATCGACCGGGCCGCCGAGCACGGCTGGGCCCTGCTGGAACTGCCCGCCCGGCACACCGTACGGACCGACCCGCAGGCCGTGGCGGCCGTCGCGGCCACCGTCCGCCGACTGCTGGAGCGGGGGCTGACGGCCCACTCCGAGCAGGGCGAGGCCCCGCTCACCGCGGACCGGGTCGCCGTCGGCACCGCCCACCGGGACCAGGCGGCGGCCGTGCGCGCGGCCCTGCTCAAGGCGGGCGTGCCGGTGGACGGCGCGGCCGGTCCGGCCGTCACGGTGGACACCGCCAACCGCCTGCAGGGCCGCGAGTACGACGTCACCGTGGTGCTGCACCCGCTCTCCGGGCGCCCCGACGCGACCGCCTTCCACCTGGAGACCGGCCGGCTCTGCGTGCTCGCCTCCCGGCACCGGCACGCCTGCATCGTGGTGGCCCGGGCCGGGATCGCCGAGCTGCTGGACGAGCACCCCGCGACCGAGCCGGTGCAGCTGGGCGTCCCGGTGGCCTTCCCGGACGGCTGGGAGGCCAACCACCAGGTGCTGGAGCACCTGAGCCGCCACCGGGTCCACCTGCGCTGAGGCCCGTCCGGCCGGCCGCCGGGGTCAGTCCTCGGTCTCGCAGACGGCGTAGGCCACCACCGACCCCCGCTCCGCCTGCGCGCTCCAGCCGCGCGCGTCGGCGGTGGGGCCGTCGGCGCGCACCGGACCGTCCGCGTCGGGCTGGAGCCGGTAGCCGCCGCCGGTCAGGTGGGTGCCGGCCGGGCAGGTCGCCGTCGAGGCGCCGCCGGGGGCGCTCGGCTCCCCGGTGACCACCAGCGCCGTCTCGGCGGCCGCGGCGGGCGGGGCGACGGAGGCGGCGACCGTGAGCAGGGCGCCCAGCAGGGACAGGACGGACAGGGCGAGGGCCGTCAGGCCTCTTCTCACACGCATGGGGGTTCTCTCCGGTTCGTCGGCTTCATCGGCTTCGTCGGCTGCCTCGGCTTCGTCGGGCAGCCCGGGCGCACCGGGTGCACCGGGCGCACCCGGACAACCGGTTCGCATGCGATCCGGAAGCGCGGCGCACGAGTCGCGCGCCCGGCGTGCGCCGGGGAATAGCGCTCGCGTGCGCACCGTTCCGCTACGGGCCCCCGCCGCGAGACAATGGACGGCGGCCACGACCGGGCGGCGCAGCCCGGAGCAGATTTCCCCCACCCCCACCCGAAACCCGGAGGTGTCCGTCCATGCCCGACTCCCCAGAGTCGTCCGAGCCCACCAGGCGCCTGCGTCCGGTGCAGCTGCTGTTCGAGCCGCAGTCCGCCGAACCCGAGCCGGAACGATTCTTCGACCTGGAGTCGATCGAGGACCCGGCGGAGCTGCTGCGCCGCTCCACGGAGCTGGCCCTGGCCTTCCGGGCCGCCGCCGAGCGGGCCACGGACTTCCAGGCGGTCGCCGCCGCGCAGCTCGCCGACCCGCGCCGGTTCGACGCGCTGTCCGACGCCGAGGTCGCCCGGCGGGCGGACTGGACCCCGGACTACGCCGCGAAGATGATCGAGTACGGCCGCACCCTGCTCCAGCCGCGCCGGCACGAGGACTGAGCGCCCGCGGCCGGACACGGGCCCCTGGCATATGCGCGGCGGGGAAGGGTACGCCGTCCCCCGCCGCGCTGTCCGGCGAACCGTGCTTTCCGTCGCACCGGGGGCGTGCGCCGCACAGGCTGCTCTCCGTGGAGATCTGGACGCAGCAATCGGTGACGCAGCAGTCGGTGTCGTACCCGTCGGTGATGCACCCGTCGGTGGAGTGCGTCGGCGCGGCCGGGGAGGCCTGGCTCGCCTCCGCCAGCGAGTACCCGCGGAGCATGCGCGCCCTGTGGGAGAGCCGCCCCTGGGCGCCCTCGGTACTGCCCTGCGGGCGCGCCTTCGACGTGATCAGCATGCCGGCGCTGTTCGGCCGCCGGGTGCTGGACGAGCTGTGGGCGTCCGGGCCGGGCTGCGGGCCGGTGGCCGTCCACCGGGGGCGGCTGCTGCTGTTCGTCCAGCCGGGCGCGGCGCCCCGGCTGCGCCGGCTGCTGGCCTGGGAGGAGTGGGCCCGGGACGTGCCGCCGCTGCTGTGCCACGGCAAGGGCGACGCGGTGACCGTGCCGCCCCTGCAGCGGATGGTGAACAGCCCGGACTCCCCCGGGCAGGGCGCCGGCCGGTGGATCGTCGCGCCGGAGCGGCGCGACCCCCGGCTGCCCGGCGCCGCGGTGGTGCTGTGGGCCTGCGTCCGGGCGGCGCGCGAGCCGGGCGCGCCGGTTGCCGCCGGGGCGGCCGTCGTGACCGGGGGGTGAACGCGGGGCGGCCGTTATTCGATTTTGGCTCGGCCGCACGGCGCTGCTAGAGTCTTCTCTGTCAGCAGGCGCCGCTAGCTCAGTTGGTTAGAGCAGCTGACTCTTAATCAGCGGGTCCGGGGTTCGAGTCCCTGGCGGCGCACAGACAGCCGGAAGGCCCTTCGCGAGAGCGGGGGGCCTTCCGGCGTTTCGGCGTACGCCCGCGCGGTTTCCGCCGTACGCCCGTACGGGTCCCGCCGTACGCCCGCGCGCCCCTCCGGTCCCGCGCCGCCGCACGCGCCCCCGCCCTCGCTCCCGCACGCGCCGGATGGCAGGAAAGGTGGGAAGCAGGTCATTGCTGCCACCGCTCCCCGTTGGGAGGCTGGCCGTATGAGAGCGCACAGCGTGGTCATCGTCCTCTTCGAGGGCGTGCAGAGCCTCGATGTGACCGGCCCCCTGGAGGTGTTCGCGGGGGCGGGCCGGGCCGCCGGGCAACCCGCGGCCTACCGGGTCACCACCGCCTCCCCCGGCGGCGGGCCGGTGCGCAGCCACAGCGGACTGCGGCTGCTGCCGGACGCGGACCTGGCCGGGGTCGGGCCGGTGGACACCCTGCTGGTTCCCGGCGGGATGGACACCGGTCGCCCGGACCCGGCCCTGGTGGAGCGGATCCGGGAGCTGGCCGGAGCGGCCGAGCGGGTGGTGTCGGTGTGCACCGGGGCCTTCCTGCTCGCCGAGGCCGGGCTGCTGGCCGGGCGCCGGGCGACCACCCACTGGGCCTACGGCGAGGAGCTGGCCCGGCGGTTCCCGGACGTCGAGGTGGACCCGGACCCGATCCACGTCCGGGACGGGCGGATCGCCACCTCGGCCGGGGTCACCGCCGGGATCGACCTGGCGCTGGCCCTGGTCGAGGAGGACCTCGGGCGCGAGACGGCCCTGCTGGTCGCCCGCCACCTGGTGGTCTTCCTGCGCCGGCCGGGCAACCAGGCCCAGTTCAGCACCCAGCTGGCCGCCCAGGTGGCGGCCCGGCAGCCGCTGCGCGAGGTGCAGCGGTGGATCGCCGAGCACCCGGAGGCCGACCTCTCGGTCGAGGCGCTGGCCGACCGGTCGGCGCTGTCGCCGCGGCACTTCGCCCGGGCCTTCGCCGCCGAGGTGGGGGTGACCCCGGGCCGGTACGTGGACGGGGTCCGGCTGGAGGCCGCCCGGCGGCTGCTGGAGGACACCGACCACGGCATCGAGGAGATCGCGCGCTCCTGCGGCTACGGCACCCCGGAGGCGATGCGGCGCGCCTTCGTCCGGGCCCTGGCCGCCCCGCCCGCCGAGTACCGACGCCGCTTCCGACCCGAACCCACTGGAGGTCACTGATGCGCATCGCCATCCTGCTCTACCCCGAGTTCACCACCCTGGACGCGGTCGGCCCGTACGAGGTGCTGTCCCGGCTCCCCGGCGCCGAGGTGGTGTTCGCCGCCGCCGAACGGGGGCCGGTCCGCAACGACGTGCACAGCCTGGCGCTCACCGCGGACGCCGCCCTGAACGAGGTGGACTCGGCCGACCTGCTGCTGGTGCCCGGCGGGCCCGGGACGGAGGCCCAACTGAAGGACCGGGCCGTGCTCGACTGGGTGCGCCGGATCGACGCGACCACCACCTGGACCACCTCGGTCTGCTCCGGCTCGCTGATCCTGGGCGCCGCCGGGCTGCTGGAGGGCCGCCGGGCCACCTCCCACTGGGGCGTCCTCGACCGGCTGCCCGGGTACGGGGCGGAGCCGACCGGGACGGAGCGGGTCGTCATCGACGGCAAGTACGCCATCGCCGCCGGGGTCTCGGCCGGGATCGACCTCGCGCTGACGCTGGCCGGCCGGATCGCCGGGGACACCGTCGCCCAGGCGATCCAGCTGCTGATCGAGTACGACCCCCAGCCGCCGTACGACTCCGGCGCGCTCGCGAAGGCGTCCCCCGAGGTGGTCGAGGAGGTGAACCGGCTGATGCGGGGCTAACTCCGCACCGACGGGAAGGCGTGCCGGCGGGCGGCGGTGGCCACGGCGAGGACGGGGAGCATCAGCGCGAGCACCGTCCAGGGCAGGGCGCCGGTGCCCAGGCCGCTCAGGACCAGGCCGCCGAGCACGCCGCCGCCCGCCATCGCGGCGTTCCACAGGGTCACCAGGACGGCCTGGGCGGCGTCCGCCCGCTCCCCGCCCGCGTCGCCGAGGGCGGTCTGGAGCAGGGTCGGGGCGCCGCCCCAGCCGAGGCCCCAGAACAGCGCCGCGGCGTACACCAGCGGCGTGCTGCCGGACGCCACCGCGAGGACGGCCGCGGTCACGGCGACCAGCAGCGCGCCGCCGATCGTCAGCTGCCGCAGCCGGCGGTGGATGTGGGCGCCGACCAGCCAGACGCTCGCCAGCGAGGCCAGCCCGAAGACCAGCAGCACGGTGCCGGTGGCGCCGCCGAGGCCGGCCCGGTCCAGGAAGGGCGCGATGTAGGTGAACAGGATGGTGTGCGCGAGCACCCAGAGCACCGTCACGGTGAGCACCGGCCGGACGCCGGGCACGGTGAGCGCGTCCCGGACCGGTGTCCGCTCACCGGCCGGCTGCCCGGGCTGGTCCGGCAGCAGCGCCGCGATCCAGCCGATCACGGCGACCGCCAGTGCCGTCATGGCCAGGAAGGGCACCCACCAGGCGAGCACCTGCCCGAGGAAGGTGCCGACCGGCACTCCCAGCGACAGCGCGACGGGCACGCCCGCCATCGCCACCGCCATGGCCCGGCCCTGCTGGTCGACCGGCACCAGCCGGCGCGCGTACCCCGCCAGCAGGGCCCAGGCGAGGCCGGCCGCGACGCCCGCGAGGAAGCGGGCGGCCAGCGTGAGCGGGTAGTTGGTGGAGACCGCGGTGACGGTGTTGGCCACCGCGAAGCCCGCCATCGCGGTGAGCAGCAGCCGCTTGCGGCCCCAGCCGGCGGTGGCCGCGCTGAGCGGGATCGCGGTGACGGCGGAGCCGATCGCGTAGACGGTGACGGTCTGCCCGGCCGCGGACTCGCTGACCCCGAGTGCCTCGCTCATCCCGGGCAGCACCCCGGCCGGCAGGTTCTCGGTGAGACCGGTGACGAAGACGGCGGTGGCCAGGGCGAGCAGGGCGGGGAGCGGGAAGGGCTTGGGGGGTACCGGGGTGGTGAGCTGTGTGGTCGCCATGGGGACCATGCTTGGACCTCACACCGGTGTCAGGTTCAAGCACGGTCCCACGGGCGGTCGGGTCAGCTGATCAGCCGGCCCGGGACTCGGCTGCTCAGCGGCCGAAGTAGCCGTTGAAGTTCTTGGAGAACTCCTGGCCGCCGAACCGGTCCCAGTTGATCGACCAGGTCATCAGCCCGCGCAGGTTCGGCTGCGCGCCCGAACGCGGCACGTAGGTCCCGCAGTTGGCCAGCTTGGTGAGGCAGTCGAGCGCCTTGTTCACCTCGGCCGGGGCGACGTAGCCGTTGCCCGCGTTGGTGGTGGCCGGCATGCCGATGGCGACCTTGGAGGCGGGCAGCGCCGGGAACACGTTGTTCGCGTTGCCCGCCACGGGGAAGCCCTTGAGCAGCATGTCGGTCATCGCGACGTGGAAGTCGGCGCCGCCCATCGAGTGGTACTGGTTGTCCAGGCCCATGATGGAGCCGGAGTTGTAGTCCTGGACGTGCAGCAGGGTGAGGTCGTCGCGCAGCGCGTGGATGACCGGCAGGTACGCCCCGGCGCGCGGGTCCTGGCCGCCCCAGGGGCCGGATCCGTAGTACTGGTAGCCGAGTTGGACGAAGAAGGTCTCCGGCGCCATGGTCAGCACGAAGCCCGGGCCGTACTTGGCCTTGAGGGTCTTCACCGCGGAGATCAGGTTGACGATGACCGGGCTGGTCGGGTTCCTGAAGTCGGTGTCACCGGTGTTGAGGGAGAGCGAGTGGCCCTCGAAGTCGATGTCCAGGCCGTCCAGGCCCCACTTGTCGATGATCGCCGAGACCGAGCTGACGAAGGTGTCCCGGGCGGCGGTGCTGGTCAGCTGGACCTGGCCGTTCTGGCCGCCGATCGAGATCAGCACCTTCTTGCCCTGGGCCCGCTTGGCGGCGATGGCGGCCTTGAACTCGTCGTCCGACTCGACGGTCGGGCACTCGGTGGCCGGGCAGCGGTTGAAGCGGATGTCGCCGGAGGTGACGGAGGTGGGCTCGCCGAAGGACAGGTTGATGAAGTCCCAGGAGTTCGGGACGTCGGCCATCCGGGTGTAGCCGGCGCCGTTGGCGAAGCTCGCGTGCAGGTAGCCGACCAGGGCGTGGCTGCCGGCGGGCGGGCTGGTGGGCGTCCCCGTGGGGGTGCCCGTGGGCGTGCCGGTCGGGGTGCCGGTGGGCGTGCCCGTGGGCGTACCGGTCGGCGTGCCCGTCGGGGTCGCGGTCGGCGAGGCGGTCGGCGAGGCCGTCCCGGTGGGCGTCGGCGTGGGCGTCGGGCTGGGCGCGCCCGGCCCGTCCAGCGAGATGTCGTCCGCGTAGTAGGTGCCCTGGCCGTACCAGCCGTGGGTGTAGACGGTGGCGCTGGTCTGGGTGGCGCCGGTGGTGAAGCTGAGGCTGAGCTTCTGGTACGAGCCGCCGGTGCCCGGGGTCCAGGTGCTCGGGCCGCCGCCGTCCACGCCCAGGTAGACGTACGAGCCGTTGACGTAGGCGCTGAGCGTGTAGGTGGTGTTCGGGGCGACGGTGACGGTCTGGCCGCACTGGGCGGTGTCGCCGGCCGTGGCGGCCGCGGCGAGCGCTCGACCGCCGCCGTGCACCGGGCTGGTGACGACGCTGCCGGAGTTGCCGGAGCAGCTCCAGGGGCCGAGTGAGCCGGACTCGAAGCCGCCGTTGACCAGGAACTCGCCGGCCGAGGCGGTGGGCGCCAGGCCGAGTGTGACGCCGACCAGCGTGGCCGCGGCGACGGCGGAGGCGGTGCCGGCCGCGATGGTGGCGCGGCGTTGTCCGGGAAGGGTTCTGCGCATGCGGGTGCTCCTGCGATGGCGCGGTCGTGGGGGACGTCCGAGGGCACGCCGGAGCACGGGCCAGTGGGGGGAACGGCCCGGCCTGGCACCCAAGTTGGACTAGACCACTGAAGTGGATCCGGCCGGGAGGTGTCAATGGTCCAGACCGGTTCGGGCGGCCCCGGCCGAACGGCGCCCGGCCACCCCCGGCCACCCCCGGTTGCCTCCGGTTGCCGGAGGTGACACCCCGTCGAAGGATGGAGGCGTGACCCCGCCCGGCTACCTCCGCCACCCCCACCTGCACGGCGGCCTGCTCACCTTCACCGCCGAGGACGACGTCTGGATCGCCCCGCTGGACGCCGGCGGCGGCACCGGCCGGGCCTGGCGGGTCGGCTGCGACCGCACCCGGGTCAGCCACCCCCGCTTCTCCCCCGACGGCACCACCCTCGCCTGGACCAGCTGGCTCGCCCTGACCCCCGAGGTGTGGACCGCCCCGGTCGAGGGCGGCCCGGCGGACCGGCTCAGCTTCTGGGGCAGCCAGGACACCCGGGTGCGCGGCTGGCTGCCGGACGGCGAGGTGCTGGCCGTCACCTCCTACCACGAGCCCTTCGGCCACTACACCTGGGCGCACGCCCTGCCGCCGGACGGCTCCCCCGGCCGCCGGATGCCCTGGGGGCCGGTCGGCGACGCCCAGATGAGCCGCGAGCGGACCGTACTGCTCACCGGCGCCGCCCCGCACGGGCCGGCCGCCTGGAAGCGCTACCGGGGCGGCGCCACCGGCCGGCTCTGGGTGGACGGCGACCGGATCCTGCCCGGGCACACCGGGCACCTCGCCGCGCCGATGCCGGTCGGCGGCCCGCTCGGCGACCGGATCGCCTTCCTCTCCGACCACGAGGGCATCGGCAACGTCTACTCCTGCCGCCCGGACGGCACCGACCTGCGCCGGCACACCGACCACGCCTCCTACTACGCCCGCGAGGCCGCCACCGACGGCACCCGGATCGTCTACCAGCACGCCGGCGACCTCTGGCTGCTGGACGACCTGGCCGCCCCCGCCCCGCGCCGGCTGCACGTCCCGCTCGGCGGCGCCCGGGCCGGCCGCCGCCCGTACCAGGTCAGCGCCGCCGGCCAGGTCAAGGACCTCGCCTGCGACCAGACCGGCCGGGCCGGGGTGGTCACCGTGCGCGGCAGCCAGTACTGGCTCACCCACAAGGACGGCCCGGCCCGGGCGCTCGCCGACACCCCCGGGGTGCGCACCCGGCTGCCGGTGGTGCTCGGGCACACCGGCGAGGCGGCCTGGGTCACCGACGCCGAGGGCGCCGACGCGATCGAGGTGGTGCCGCTGCCGGGGCACCCCCGCTCGGAGCAGCACCGCCACCGGGTGCTCGCCGCCGGGCGGATCGGCCGCGTCCTGGAGCTCACCGCCTCCCCCGACGGCAGCCGGCTCGCCGCCACCACCTCGGACGGGCGGCTGCTGCTGGTCTCCGCCGCCGACGGCGGGGTGCGCGAACTGGCCGCCTCCGGCTACGGGCCGGTCACCGGCGCCCGCTTCTCCCCCGACTCGCACTGGACCGCCTGGTCCGAGCCGGTCGCCGGGCGCTCGCTGCGCCGCATCCGGCTCACCCGCGCCGACGCCTCCGCGGCGACCACCGACGTCACCGACGGCCGGTTCGAGGACGAGCAGCCGGTGTTCACCCGGGACGGCCGCTACCTGGCCTTCCTGTCCTGGCGCGGCTTCGACCCGGTCCACGACGTGCACACCGGCGACCTCTCCTTCCCGGTCGGCTGCCGCCCGTACCTCGTCCCGCTCGCCGCCGACACCCCCTCACCGTTCACCGCCCCGCCCGAGGACGGCGCCGCGCACGGCGAAGGCGGCGACGGCACCGTCCGGGTCGACCCGGAGGGCATCGGCGAGCGGCTGCTCCAGTTCCCGGTGATCGCCTCCAAGTACTCGGCCACCGACGCGGTGCGCGGCGGGCTGGTCTGGCTGCGCTGGCCGATCTCCGGCACCCTCGGGCAGACCTTCGCCAGCCCGGAGGACACCTCGGGGCGCCCCTCGCTGGAGCACTTCGACCTGGCCCGGGGCACCCGCAGCACGCTGGTCGACAAGCTGGACGGCTACGCGGTCTCCGGGGACGGCGGCTCGATCGCGGTCTACTCGGCCGGGACGCTGCGGGTGGTCCCGGTCGCCGCCCCCGCCGCCGGCACCACCGTCGACCTGCGCCGGATCACCCACACCGTGCACCCGGCGGCCGAGTGGCGCCAGGCCTACCACGAGGCGGCCCGGATCGTCCGGGACCAGTTCTGGGACGAGCGGATGTCCGGCCTGGACTGGCCCGCGCTGGTCGCCCAGTACGAGCCGCTGCTGGACCGGGTCTCCTCCCCCGACGACTTCGCCGACCTGCTGCGCGAACTCCTCGGCGAACTCGGCACCTCGCACGCCTACGTCACCCCCTCCCGGCGCGCCGAGGGCCCGGTGCTCGCCCAGCAGCCGCTCGGCCTGCTCGGCGCCAACGCCCACCGCTCCCCCGACGGCCGCTGGCTGGTCGACCGGGTGCTG
Source organism: Kitasatospora sp. NPDC057518 (assembly GCF_042802075.1). Lineage (NCBI taxonomy): Bacteria > Bacillati > Actinomycetota > Actinomycetes > Kitasatosporales > Streptomycetaceae > Kitasatospora > Kitasatospora sp. NPDC057518. The sequence goes on along the minus strand of NZ_JBHVEU010000143.1, from coordinate 6,019 downwards.
CCCGGCGAGACCTCCGACCCGCGCGCCCGCGCCCCGCTCGCCGCCCAGGGCGTGCGGGACGGCGACGAGTTCCTGGAGGTCGGCGGCCGCCCGGTGGACCCGCTGCGCGGACCGCTGCCGCTGCTGGCCGGCACCGGCGGCACGACGCTCGAACTGGCCCTGCGCGGCGCCCCGGACGGCCCGGTGCGGCGGATCGTGATCACCCCGCTGGTCGACGAACGGCCCATCCGCTACCAGGACTGGGTGGCCAAACGGCGTTCCCTGGTCCGCGAGTTCAGCGACGGGCGGTGCGGCTACCTGCACATCCCGGACCTCGGCGGCTCCGGCTGGGCGCAGTTCAACCGGGACCTGCGGCGCGAACTGGACAAGCCCGCGCTGGTCCTGGACGTCCGCGGCAACGCCGGCGGCAACGTCTCCGAACTCGTCCTGGAGAAGCTCTCCCGGCACGTCCTGGCCTGGGACTTCACCCGGGACCGCCGCCCGGTCCGCTGGCCCCGGCACGCACCGCGCGGACCGCTGGTGGCGCTGGCCGACGAGGCCACCAGCTCCGACGGCGACGTGATCATCGCGGCGATCAAGCTGCTCGGGCTCGGCCCGGTGGTCGGCGCCCGCACCTGGGGCGGGGTGGTCGGGATGAGCGGACGGCACACCCTCGGCGACGGCACCCAGATCTCGGTGCCGAAGAACGCCTCCTGGTTCGGCGGCGGGCTCGGCTGGACGGTGGAGAACCGGGGCGTCGAACCGGACGTGCACGTGCTGCGCACCCCGCGCGACTGGGCCCGGGGGCGCCACCCGGAGCTGGTCGCCGCCGTCCAGCTGGCCCTGGAGCTGCTGGAGGACGCCCCCGCCGCCGAGCCGCCGTCCGCCGACACCCCCCGGCCGGACCTGCGCCGCCCGCCGCTGCCGCCGCGTACGGCCTGAGGTCCGGGCTCAGCCCCAGGGGTCGCCCTCGGCGGTCATGTTCTCGGCGGCGCGCCGGTCGGCCTCCTCCTGGGCGAGCCGTTCCTGCTGCTCCCGGGTGCGCTCGATGTCGTCGCCGTACGCGTCGGCGGCCTCGTCGTGGGCGAGGGCGGCCCGCTGGGCGGACTCCTGCCCGGCGGACTCGTGCTGCGGCCGGTGGAACAACCTGTCGAAGATGCCCATGGCTCCTCCTCCGGGGGGAACGACGGAATGCCGGGCTGTCCCCCACTCTCACACCGGGCACGGACGGGCGCACCTTGAGCCTTTGGTCCCTGGTGAACGCGTCCAAGGGCCGTAGCCGGGAGCCGCCGGACGGGCGGAGGGTGGTGGCCGTCGGCGACATCCACGCCACCCCCTGGAGCCCGCAGTGACCGTCGTACACCCCGGAAGCCCCGCCCGGCGCACCGCCGAGGACCAGCACGACGGACCGCGCCGGCGGGTCGGCCCGCTGGCCGCCCTGGACGGCCGGCTGCCCGGCGCCCACGACCTGCTGCTGATGCAGTGCCCCAGCTCGCTGCGGCCCCTCGCGGGCGGCGAACTCCCGGACTGGGCACGGGCCGTGCTGCGGGCGCACCCCTGGGTGACGGTCGGCCGGGCGCCCGCCGTGGTCGGCAACCCGGTGGACCTGCCGCACCCCCAGCGCTGTACCCGGGACCCGGAGGCCGCGCCCGAGCTGTGGTTCCCGGTGACCGTGCGCGGCCCGCGCCCGGGCCAGCGGCTGGACGCCCTGGCCCCCTGGGCGGCGGTGGCCCGGACCCTGCGGCCCGAACAGCTCCCCGACCGGCGCGGGCACCTGGCCCCCGAACGGCTCGCCGGCATCCCGGCCCTGGCCCTGCTGCCCGAGGTCGGCCGCCTGGTCGCGGACCACCGGCTGCCCTGGGGCCCGATCGGCGCGGTCGGCTACGAGCTGGGCAGCGGCGTGCCGGTGGCCGGGCCGATGAGCCCGCTGCGGCTGGTGCTGCGCGCGCCGCAGCCGATCAGCCGGCGGGACGCCCTGCAGCTGCGGCGGGCCCTGACCAAGCTGCCGGTGCCCGTGCAGGCCGAACTGGAGACCCGGCACGGCTCGGTGCAGCTCGCCGAGTACGCCTCCGGCGCGCTCGGCCTCACCCTGCTGACCCCGGACGGGCCCCGCGAGGTCCACGACCCGTGGTTCCCCCGGGGCCCGTTCGCCTGACGGGCCCGGACCGCCCCCGAGAAAAGTCCTCGAAAAAATCCCGGGCCCGATGTCAATCCCGCCGGGTCCGCTCCGACGTCCCGGTGTGCGGCACCCCGCCGCACGATCACGGGACAGGAGCCCCAGTCATGAACCAACTGCTCAGAGTCATGAACTTCAACGTCTCCGCTGACGGCGTCGCGGCCGGCGAGCACCAGAGCTTCGAGCTGCCGTTCGGCCTCGACCGCCCCGAGCGGCTCTTCTCCTGGGCCGGGGCCACCGCGAGCTGGCCGATGCGCACCGACCCCGGCGGCAGCCGGGGCCTGGACGACTACTTCACCCGGGACTTCGACCGCAACATCGGCGCCGAGATCATGGGCCGCAACAAGTTCGGCCCCCAGCGCGGGCCGTGGCAGGACCACGAGTGGCGCGGCTGGTGGGGTGCCGAGCCCCCGTTCCGTACGCCGGTGTTCGTCATGACCCACCACACCCGGCCCTCGTTCACGCTCTCCGACACCACCTTCCACTTCGTCGACGGCGATCCGGCCACCGTCCTCAAGCAGGCCCGGGAGGCCGCCGACGGCAAGGACGTCCGCCTCGGCGGCGGGGTCACCACCATCCGCCAGTTCCTCGACGCCGACCTCGTGGACACCCTGCACGTGGCGGTCTCCCCGCTGGAACTCGGCACCGGGCTGAAGCTCTGGGAGTCCCCCGACGAGCTGCTCGACCGGTTCCACCTGGAGGTCGTCCCCAGCCCGAGCGGCGTGGCGCACCACCTGTTCTGGCGGCGGTGACACGGGGGCCCCACTTCTCGGCGGAGGAGTGGGGCCCCGTTCGGCGCGGTGGGAACGACGGTCAGCCGGTGATGCTCGCCGCACCCGTCTCCAGGTGGCCGGTGAAGCGCTGGGACCAGGTGCTGTCCGCATCCACCGTCACGGTGAAGTCGTACCAGCCGTTGCTGTACGCCACGGCGTTGAAGAAGTCGCTGACGCTGCCGCCGGCCGGGACCTGGTACGTCCAGGGGCCGTCGGTGCGGTAGTTGTTGGACGCGATCGTGAACGTGATCGGGGTGCTGCCGGAGTTGGCGAGCTTGAAGTAGAGCGCGAGCTTGCCGGTGCCCGGTTCGACGGCGTACGAGGCGGTGACGGCGGCGTTCTTGCCCGCCTTCGTCGCGTCGCCCTTGAAGCGGCGCAGGAAGCGGTTGGGGCCGACCACCGTGAGGTCGTACGGGCCGCCGCCGAAGTTGGTGCCGCAGTTGAAGAAGTCGCTGGTGCTGCCGCCCGGGTCCACCGTGTACTGCCAGGGACCGCCGCCGCGGTAGGCGTTGGCGTAGGCCGCGAAGTGGGCGGACTTGGTGGCGGTGGCGCCCCCGTTGTCCATCGCGATCCAGACCTTCATCACCCCGCCGGAGCCGAACTCCAGGTGGTCCAGGTTGGCGTTCGGCTGGTACGGCAGGGCGCGCGCGGGGCGGGTGCCGGACTCCTGCACCGGGAGCTGGTTGTTCACCGGGGCCGGGTTGGGCAGCGGGCCGCAGGCGGACAGGCCGATGGTCTGCGAGGTGTCGGGCAGCGCGGGCAGGCCGTAGACCGGGTTGGCGAAGTCGAACACGCTGGTGAGGTCGCCGCAGACCCGGCGGCGCCAGTCGCTGATGTTCGGGCAGGTGGCGGGCTTGCCGAGGGCGGCGGTCCAGGTCTCCAGGAAGCGCAGCACCGAGGTGTGGTCGAAGGTCTCGGAGTTGACCCAGCCGCCGCGGGTCCAGGGCGAGACGGCGATGAGCGGGACGCGGAAGCCGAGGCCGATGTTGGTGCCGTTGTAGAACTCGCCCGGGGTGCCGGCCGGGGCGGCGGGCGGCGGGACGTGGTCGAAGAAGCCGTCGTTCTCGTCGTAGTTGATGAACAGGACGGACGAGTCGAAGACGTTCGGGTCCGCGTTGAGCGCGTCGATCACCATGTGGACGAAGTGCGCGCCGTCCACCGGGGTGGCGTACGGGTGCTCGGAGGAGGCCTGGTCGGGGACGATCCAGCTCACCTGCGGCAGCGTCCCGGCCAGCACGTCGGCCTTGATGGCGGCGGCGATGTCGTCCGGGGTCCGCCCGGTGACCTTGGGCACCGAGCCCATGCCCTTGACGGCCAGCGGGCTGCCGGCCTGGGCGCCCGTGAAGTTCGTGAAGTACGCCAGGGCGTTGTCGCCGTAGTTGTCGGCGGCGTTCTGGTAGACCTTCCAGCTGACGCCGGCGCCCTCCAGCGCCTCGGCGTAGGTCTGCCAGCGCAGGCCCTTCTCGTCGCCGCCGTCGTAGGCCGGGCCGCCCGCGGTGCCGGCCGGGTCGATCTGGCCGGACCAGTGGTAGGTGCGGTTGGGGCCGGTCGCGCTGAGCACGGAGCAGTGGTAGGCGTCGCAGATGGTCCAGTTCTCGGCCAGGGCGTAGTGGAACGGGATGTCCTGGCGGGTGAGGAAGCCGAGCGTGCGGACGTTGCCCTTGGCGGCGACCCAGGAGTCCATCTTGCCGCCGTTCCAGGCCTTGTGCTGGTCACCCCATCCGTGGCTGAGGTCCCCGTTGCACTGGGCGAGGCGCTCCGGGTCCGCTCCGCCGGCCGGCTTGGTCTGGCTGAACTGCCAGGGGTACTGGCGGGCGAGCAGGCCGTTCGGCTGGTTGAAGACGCTGTAGCCGCCGGAGATCTGGATGGCGCTGCGGTCGGCGAAGCCGCGCACGCCGCGCAGCGTGCCGAAGTAGTGGTCGAAGCTGCGGTTCTCCTGCATCAGGATCACCACGTGCCGGGCGTCGGTGATGGTGCCGGTCGCGCTGAGCGCGACGGTGGAAGCGGGAGCCGCGCCACTTCCCTGGGCGGCCCCCGCGGGCCCCGCGGCTCCGGTGCCGGCCACGGCGAGGCCTGCCGCGGCGGCGCCGGACAGCGTGACGAACTTCCTACGACTCAACTCGGCCATCAGACCGGTCCGTCCCTTCGCTGGCGATGTTGTGTGCACAAGTCGGGGCCATCGATCGCGGAGAAGTCTCCACCTCGGCCCGACCGGCCCACCAGGTGCCGACGGCAGGTTTGGCGGACTGTTCGCCCGGGCGTCACCGAGCGACGCCCGGCTGAACGCGCGGAGGGGCTCAGGTGCTCAGCGGTCCTTGACCTCGATCCCCAGCGCGTGGGCGAACTGGGGGGCCAGCTCCATCAGTTGGAGGGAGCTGATGACCGCCCCGCGCAGCCCCTGGTGGCCGTCGACCAGGCCGAGCCGGACGGCGCCCCGCAGGTCCGTCCGGCTCAGCGTGGCGCCGCGCAGCCGGACCTCCTCCAGCGTGGAGCCGGGGAAGGACACCCCGGTCAGCTTCGCCTCGCCGAAGTCCACGTCGCGCAGCAGGCAGTCCTCGAAGACGACGTCCCGCAGGACGGCCGAGCGCAGGTTGACCGCCTCCAGCTTGCAGCCCCGGAACACCACCCGGCGCAGCGCCGAGCCGTACCCGGCGACCCCGGCGAGCACGCCGCCGACGAAGGAGCTGTCCTGCCACTCGGAGTCGCTCAGGTCGCAGGCGACCCAGCGGCCGGCCTGCACCCACACCTCGTTGAACCTTGCCTGGCGCAGCTTGACCCCGCTGAGCGCGACACCGGTGAAGGCGCACTCCAGGAAGGCCGCCCCGGCGCCCGACTCGTCGGTGTGCTCGCCGCCGTCGAAGTGCGCGGTGTCGTACCGCTCGTCGGCGCGCAGCGGCCCGGTGTGCGGGCGCAGCAGCTCGGCGTACGGGAGGTCGGCGAGCCGGTCGGGGGCGGAACGGGGCATGGCGGTGGCTCCTGGCGGTCGGGGCGTACGGGTCTCGGCCGCATGCTCGCACGCGGCACCGACAACGCCGGGGAGCGACGAGGCCCCGGACCGGATCGCACCCGGGAAGCGCCGAGGCCCCGGACC
>NZ_JBHVEU010000142.1:0-19043 GCF_042802075.1 Kitasatospora sp. NPDC057518 | reverse complement strand
CCGGGCGGCAGGAAGCCGCCCGGCCCACGGAAGGTTGGGGAATCAGACGCCGGTGGAGGTGCCCAGCTCGACGTTGTAGTCGGCCAGCTTGGCGATCTGCGCGGGGCTCAGCACGCCCTGGTACAGCCAGACGTCGTCCAGCTCACCGGAGAAGTACTCGCCCCAGGCGCCGGACGCCTTGGTGCGGCCGAACTGCACGCCGCCGCCCGCCTCGTAGGGCTGCGGAGCGCCCGTCCAGGAGATGTGCGGGGTGCAGGTCCTGTCACCGTCCGCGCAGCCCTGGTTCTCGACCTGGCCGTTGACGTACAGGGCGAGCCGGTCCGCGAAGGCGTCGTAGCTGACCGCCAGGTGCGTCCAGTTCTCCATGACGGAGGTGGCCGGAGTGTGGGTCGTCAGGGTGCGCGCCGCGCCGTTGGCGTCGGAGTCGCGGACCTCGGCCTGCCACTGACCGGTCGGCTGGCCGTTGGCGTCGTTGCCCAGGGGGTGCCAGCGCAGGGTGACCGCGCTGTTGTTGGCGCCGGCCACGGACAGCACCGTCATGTCCCGGGTCGGGACGCCCGCCGTGTTCGCCCAGCCGGCCAGGGTGAAGCTCTGGCCGGTGTGCAGCGGGACGGAGCCGGTGGCCGCGTAGCCGGTGGAGCCGTTCAGCAGCAGGGTGCCGGGGGTCTGGAACAGGCCGCCGTCGGCCTTGATCGAGGCGCCGCCGCCGAGCTGGGCGCCGGCCTTGGCCGGGCCCTCGTCGGGGGTGACGGCCGGGGCATCGGCCGGGGTGCTGGTGGCGGTGTTGAGCTTCCAGCGGCCGGCCAGCTGCGGGCGCTGCTGGACCATGGCGCCGGCCTCGGGGCCGGTGACGACGCGGTCGTAGATCCGCACGTCGTCGATCTCGCCGCCGAAGAACTCGCCGTTGACGCCCTCGCGGTTGACGGCGCCGATCTGGATCGGGCCGGGGTTGGCCCACGGCGCGTTCTGGGTGTAGTCGGACTGGCCGACGAGGAAGCCGTTGATGTAGAAGCGCAGCTTCTTCGCGGCGGTGTCGGAGACGCCCAGCAGGTGGGTCCACTCACCGGTGGTGCCGGTGAAGCACGGCACGCCGTTGATCTGGCTGCCCGCGGTGCAGGCGTCCTGCCAGGTGCGCACCAGGGTGTCGGCGGAGCTGTCCTCCTTGTAGCGCCCGAAGATCCAGCGGCCCCAGTAGGGCGAGTAGTACAGCGAGAACTCGTTGTTGTGCTGGCCGATCTGGGTGACCGCCATCTTCGGGGTGGTGTCACCCGGCGTCGGTGCGGGCAGCTTCACCCACGCGGAGACCGAGAAGTCCCGGCTGCCGTCGACCTGTGGGCGGGTGCCGCGCAGGTAGTCGTCCGCGCCGTCCAGGTGGATCGCCTTGTCGGCGATGCCGGGGCGGCCGAGCGCGACGCCGTTGTAGGCGGTCAGGTTGTCGGTCTCGGTGGTGCCGACGGGCTTGGCGGAGCTGCCGTCCAGGTGCCAGACCGCCTTCGCGGGGCGGCCGGTGGCGAGCTGCTTGTCGGCGGCCACGTCGGCGGCCTCGGCCTTGCTCAGGGAGCGGTCCCAGAGCCGGACCTCGTCGACCGAGCCCGTCCACGGGTCGGTCCAGTTGCCGTGCCACTTGGAGCGGCCGAACTCCAGCGGGCCGCGCGCGTCCCAGGCGGCGGTGACGGCCACTGGGGTGCCGGGCACGCCGTTGACGTACAGGGTGCTGGTCCTGGCGGTCGGGTCGTAGACGCCGACCAGGTGGGTCCACTGGCCGAGCACGACCGGGGTGTCCGAGCTCGCGGGCTCCAGGGTGTAGACGGCGTTGGTGTCCTGGGTGGAGGTCCACATCGTCCACTTGCCGTTCATCAGCCCGAGGGCGAAGCGGGCGGCCCAGTTGCCGTTCTCACTGACCGCGACCCGGTTGCGGGTGGTGTCGCCGGTGAGGTTGACCCAGGCGGAGACGGCGAAGCCGCGGGTGGTGTCCAGCACGTTGCCCTGGGTCTCGGCGTAGCCGTTGGCGGTGCCGTCGAGGGCGAGGCCCTCGGCGAGGTGGCCGGGGGCCCCCGCGGTGGCGCCGGAGCCGAGGGTCGCCTCGAAGCCGCCGCCGGTGCCGGTGACGCTGGTGCCGCTGGGGTCGTCCATCGACCAGCCGGTGCGCTGGGCCTGCCCGGTGAGCACGTTGAAGTAGTACGTCTCGGGCTGGGAGGCGTTGCCCGCGCCGTCGACGGCCCGGGCGGAGATGAAGTGGACGCCGGCGGTCTGCGGCTGGACGCGGACGGTCTGTCCGGCGCCGCCGCTGGTGGCGACCTCGTTCGCCGCGGACGGCGAGGTGTCCAGGCCCCACTGGTACTTGACCACGTCGGTGGCGGCGGACTTCAGGGTGAACTGGCCGCTCTTGCCGACGCCGTCGGTCCACGGGAGCGCCGCGGTGGCGTCCTTGGAGCCGGGGTAGGCGTCCGAGGTGATCGCCGGGCCGTCCGGTGCGGAGGTGTCGACGATGAAGTAGCAGCCGGTCGGGTCACCGTCGGAGGACCACGGCCCCCACTGCGCGCCGTCCCAGGCGCGGGCCTCCCAGTCGAGCTGGAGGTTCTTCGGCAGGTCGGTCGGCAGCGGCCAGGAGAAGATCGAGCCGGAGGCCTTGAAGGTGTTGCCCCCCGGCGCGGCGTCCTCGGAGCCGGTGGACCACCAGCGCCGGCGCAGGCCGGTGCCGTCGTCCCAGCCGACCGCGAACTGCACGCCGATGGCCTCGCCGTCCGGGTCGGTGGCCCGGGTGGTGACCTGCGGCATCTTGTTGATCTTGATGCCCGGGTACTGGCAGACCGAGCCCGGCGACATCGTCATGTCGGACATCGGGATCTGGTTCGGCCGCAGGTTGTAGTACACCTGCAGGTAGGCGTCGTCGGTGAAGCGCTTCCAGGCGAGGGTGTCGCCCTCGTTCTGGGCCTTCAGGCCGAAGGTGATGGTCGGCCAGCCCCAGTTGGCGGCGTCCTGGACGAGGTTCTTCACCGCGCCGGTCTCGCCGTACTCCAGCCAGCCGCCGGGGCAGTTGCCGCTCCAGCCCTTGGCGGTGTTGATGGTCTGCAGGTAGCGGCTCCAGAACCCGGAGGCGTTCTGGGCGTTCCAGTTCAGGCCGGGGGAGATGTAGCCGGTGCTCCACAGCTCGACGGGCCGGGCGTCGCAGGAGTACGACCAGCTCTCGTAGGTGCCGAAGGTGGCGCCGAGGATCTGCTTGCCGACGAACGGGTTGGACACCTGGAAGAAGGCGCGCTTCACGTCGGTCGGCGCGCAGCGGGAGGTGTCGCCGCAGTAGCCGACGCCCCAGTCGTGGACGTAGCTGCTGTTGTACGTGAAGTGCCAGTACGCCTGGTTCGGGTAGGTGCGCGAGACGCCCGCCCAGTCGCCGGCGTGCGGGGTGTTCCACGCCGGGTCGATCATCACCGGGTAGACCGTGTCCGGGGCGTCCAGCATCGCCTGGTCGGGCGAGAGCAGCAGGGCGTCCTTGGGCAGCTCGACCTTGAGGCGGGTCATCTTGGCGCCCTCGCCGGGCAGGTCGCCGTAGCCGGCGACGGCCGGGTCGGTCGGCGCGGGAGCGGCGGGAGCGGCGGGAGCGGCGGGGGCCGCGGCCTCGGCTTGCGGTGCCGCCTGCGGGGCGGCCTTGAACGCCTTCGGGGCGGCGGGTGCGGCGGGTGCGGCAGGCGCGGCGGCCGGGGCACTCGGAGCGGGCGCGGCGCCGGCCGGCTTGGAGGAGTCCCACATCACCGGGACGGGCGCCTCGAAGACGGTGCCGCCGCCGGAGGGGTCCTTGGCCTTGAGGGTGCCGTCCGCCTCCTGGCTGACCGTCAGGCCGTTGCCCTGGAGGCCGAGCCGGAGCTGGTCCAGCTCGGGGTTCTTGGCGGCCTCGGCGGTGTGCACCACGATGACCTGGGTGAACCCGGTCTTGGTGGCGGACAGCTTCAGGTCGACGTCCGGCAGGATCGACGCGTACTCGGCGGTCGCGCCGTTGACGGTCGGCTTGGGCAGGGGCTTGGGCCAGCTGAGCTTCAGCTCCTTGCCGGCCCGGGCCATGGTGACCAGCGGTGCGGTGCCGCCGCCGGAGAACGTCAGGTCGGCGGTGGAGCCCTTGGGGGCGATCGCGCCGCCGGGCAGCGTCCGGAGGGTGGGGTCGAGGTCGACCCAGGCGCCGTTCTTGCGCACCCGCTTGGGCTGGACGTAGGTGGTGGTCTTCAGCTTGCCGTCGGGCTGGGCGACGGTGTCGCTGGTCTCGCCGCGCTTGGCGAGCACCTCGACCGGCTTGCCGGTGCGGGCGGCCTCCTGGACGGCCAGGGTCTCGGCGGTGTCCTGGGGCTCCGTCACGCCGGGGGGAGGTGTCCCTCCGGCGGCGGCGGCGGGCACCACCGCGGTCGCGGCGAGCGCGACCGCGGCGAGTGCCGCGGCGAGCATGCTGCCCGACCGTCTTGCTGCTGTTCTCACTGTGCGTAAGCTCCGACTTCCGGAATGTGGGCGAAGTTTGAGCGGATCTTTATGGACACCTAAAAGAGCTGTCAACGCTTCATCAGAAATGCATGAGAAAAGAGCCCTTGCTGCGGCCCTGTCAGACGGGGGGCAGCTCGGGTGAAAACGGATGAACCGACCACTAGGGTGTGAGGTAAATCACGCCCCGAAGGGCGGTCGCCGGCCTGCCTCCGAGGCACGTCCGGCGGTCGCGAACGGTGACGCACGGCACCGGGGCGCCGCTCCGGCCGCCGGATCGACGACGCTCCGTCGGGCAATCTCCGCTGGTCACCATGGGTTTCGCGGCGGGATCCGGGCGGCGGGCGCGAGGCGGGACGCTCGGCGGGGCCGTACGGTTCCCGGGATCCGAAAGGTCGTTCTTGCGAGGTTCGGCGCGGGAAATCCGATTCCTGCTGGCTGGCCGTCAGGTCGGATAACCAGGCTTCACCGCAGTCGAGTTGTCGGAGAAATGGGCAGAAGAATTGCCAACTCCGGCTTTCCGAAAGCGCAGAGGTGCCCCCGGAGTCTCGAACACCCGGGGGCACCTGAGGAGTTGATCGCGGCAATTCAGCCGGCGCGGCGCTACACGGCCCTCACTCGTGCAGCGCCCGCGCGCTCCCGTCGACCCGGACGCTGCCCGGCAGGGCGATGAGTTCGGGCTTGAACAGCGGCTGGGTGTCCATCGCGGGCTCCCAGGTCGCCAGTTTCTCGTCCTGGGGCACCTCGATCCGCCGGTCGGCGGCGAGGTCGTCGACCACCTTGAGCAGCAGTCGCACGCCGAGCGGCGCCAGGTGGTCGCGCCACAGGCTCTGGGCGGTCGAGCCCGGGGGCACGAGCAGGTGCTCCTGGGCGGCGAGCGGGCCGCCGTCGGTGCGCTCGGTGAGGTGGTAGACGCTCCCGCCCGTCACCTTGTCGCCGTCGCGGATGGTCCACCGGATCGCGTCCCGGCCGCGGTGCAGCGGCAGCAGGCTGGGGTGGTAGCCGATGGTGGCGAGGCCGGCCCGGGCGCGGGTCCGCCGGCCGAGGAAGGCGTGCGAGTGCGCGGCGAGGATGACGTCCACCCCGTCCGGGATGTGCATCGCCCGCAGTTCGAGCGAGTCCGTCCAGGGGATGTCCCGGGGGAACGCCCAGGCGCGCAGGCGGTCCCAGGACATCGCGTCGCTCTCGTCGGTCCTGCCCTTGCGCAGCCGGGGCGCGGCCGCGCCGACGATCTTGTGCCCCTTGTCCAGGAGGGCTTCCGCGACCTGGACCGCGAACGCCCCCTGTCCTGACATGTAGATGTTCATCCGCACTCTCTCAGTCCGGAGTGGTCGGGCGTGAAGCGCACCGGCATGGTGGAGAACCCGGTCAGGAAGTTGGACCGGATCGGCAGCGCCTCCTCGGTCTGCTCGAACCCGAGGGTGAAGTCCCGCAGGGCCTTGAGCAGTTCGGCGATCTCCACCTTGGCCAGGTACGAGCCGACGCAGAAGTGCGGGCCGTAGCCGAAGGCCAGGTGCTTGTTGGGGGTGCGGCCGAGGTCGAACTCCCCGGGCCGGGCGAAGACCCGTTCGTCCCGGTTGCCGGAGGCGTGCCAGAGCGTGACGATGTCGCCCGGCCGCAGCCGTACGCCGTGCAGTTCGGTCTCCCGCTCGACGCTGCGCCCGAAGTGCATGGTGGGCGACGCCCAGCGCAGCACCTCGTCCACGGCCGTCTCGATCGCGACCTCGCCCCGCTTGAGCCGGCGCCACTGCTCGGGGTGGGCCGCGAGGGTGCGGACGCAGTCGATCATCGTCAGCCGGCTGGTCTCGTCGCCCCCGATGATCAGGCTGTAGCAGTTGAGCACGACGTCCTCGTCGGACAGCGGCACACCGTCGACGGCGCTGCCGATCAGCATGCTGATCACGTCGTCACCGGGTGCCTCGCGCCGCTCCTCGACGATGTCCATGAAGTACATCAGGATCTCGTTGCGGGCCATCTCGGAGTCGACCTCGTCGACGTCCTCGTCGTCCGCGGACAGCGCGGTCTTGGTGAGGCTGAGCAGGTAGTCCCGGTCCCGCTCGGGGACGCCGAGCAGGTTGGAGATGGTGGTCATCGGGATCCGCGAGGCGATCCGCTCCGCGAAGTCGCAGCCGCCGGAGCCGACGGCCTCGCGGATCCACTGCCGGGTGTTGACCCGGACGGTCCGCGCGACCTCGTCGAGCACCCGCGGCGAGAGCACGCGCTGGAGGATCTTGCGCAGCTCCAGGTGCCGGGGCCCGTCGGTGACGGCCAGCATCCGGCCGGCCCCGGCGTCGCCGCCCTCCAGGAGGGTGACGAGCACGTTGCCGCGCTGGGACGTGAAGTTCACGTTGTCCCGGTAGGTGGCCATGATGTCGTCGTGGCGGGAGAGCACCCAGAACCCCCGGCGGCCGTCGACCGGCGGGTTCCAGTGCATCGGCGCGGTGTCCCGCAGGGTGCGCCAGAACCCGTCGAGGTCGTGGTCGGCGAAGGTGGCCGGGTCGCCCAGGTCCACGGTGTCCAGTGCCGGTGTGCTCATGCCTACCAGTCCGTCCGCCAGAACCGGCGGGGCTGGAAGGGGTAGGCGGGCAGCGGCACGCGGCGGCCGGCCCCGTCCCGGTGCAGGGCGTCGAAGTCCACCTGCAGGCCGCTCACCCAGGCGGCGGCCAGGTCGGTCAGGGCCGGCGCGTCCTGGCCGGACGGCACGATCCCGTCGTCGGTGCGGGAGAAGGAGCCCGGGTCCGTGCGCGGGGCGGCGGCGGTCGAGGTGGCCGGGCCGCGGGCGTCGTCGGACAGCGCCGCGATCAGCTCCTCGCGGCTGCGGACCACGGCCGCCCACCGGCGGCCCATCACCTTGCGGCCGAGGTTGAGGGTGAAGCAGACGTCGTCCAGGCGCAGCTCCGGGCGGGCCTCCAGCCACTCCCGGAGCCGGGCGCGCTGGCGGGCCAGCGCGTCGTCGTCCATCGCGGACAGGGTGGCCAGCCGGGGGCGGCCCGCCTCCTCGGCGGCGCGTCCGGCCGGTGCCGGCGGCTCCTCCAGCACCAGGTGGGCGTTGTAGCCGCCGCCGCCGAGCGAGGTGATGCCCGCGCGGCGGATGCCGGCCTCCGGCTCCCAGGCCGCGCCCTCGATCTGCGGCACGAAGGGGGTGCTGGGGAAGTCGAGGTCCTGGTTGACCTCGGTCAGGTTGATGGTGGCCGGGAGCGTCCGGTGGTACAGCGCCAGCGCGGCCTTGACCGTGCCGAAGCCGCCGGACACCACGCCGCCGTGGCCCACGTTGCCCTTGACCCCGCCGATCGAGGCGGTCGCGGTCCGCTTCCCGAACGCCATGGTCGCCGCGTGGACTTCGAGCTCGTCGGTCACCGGCAGGCCGAGGCCGTTGGCCTCGTACATGGACACGGTGTCCGGGCTGACACCGCCGACCTCCATGGCGGCGGCGATGCACGCGCTCAGCCGCTCGGGCTGGGCCAGGCCGTACGCCATCGCGCTGACGCCGTTGTTGTTGACGGCGGAGCCCCGGACGACGGCGTAGACGTGGTCGCGGTCGGCGACGGCCCGGCCGAGCGGCTTCAGCAGCAGGGTGACGACACCGCTGGACAGCGCGCTGCCGGTGCCGTTGGCGTCGAACGGACGGCAGTGGCCGTCCTTCGACAGGATGCGGTTCTCCTCCCAGAGGTGCCCGCGCGGGTGCGGCAGGCGGACCATCGCGCCGCCGGCGATCGCCATGTCGCTCTGGCCGAGCAGCAGTGATTGGCAGGCCAGGTGCACCGCGTAGTGGAAGCCCGCGCAGACGGCGGCGACCGTGACGGCCTCGCCGGTGAGCCCCATGTAGTACAGGGCGTTGGAGGTCATGCTGTCCGGCGACCACGCCAGGCTGGCCTCGATCGCCTCGGGGCCGACCGACGCCCGGTCCGGCGGGGAGCTGTAGAGCGCGGCGGTCTGCGGGTTGTTGGCGCCGTACATGCCGATCTCGGCGGTGAGCCGGTCCGGGTCGTAGCCGCCGTCCTCCAGGGACTCCCAGGCGCTCTCCAGGTAGAGCCGGTTCTCCGGGGTCATCGCGGCGGCCATCCGGTCGCTGATGCCGAACACCGACGGGTCGAACCTGTCGTACGTGTCGAGGACGCCGCAGGCCCGGACGTAGGACGGGTTGTGGATCAGGGTCTCGTCGACGTGGATGTCCTCCTTGGCCAGGAACGACACGGTCTCCCGGCCGTGGACGAGGACGTCCCAGAACTGCTCCTTGGTGCGGGCGCCGGGCGCCCGCAGGGACATGCCGATGACGGCCACGTCACCCGGGTCGTACTCCTGCTCGGGGCTGTCGGTCATGGAAGGCTCCTGCTTCGTGTGCTTCGTGTCGGGTGGAGGTGACGCGGGTGGCTATCGGCCGGTGCCGCCGGCGCCGCGGCCGCGCAGGGCGGCGCGGCGGGCGCCGGCGCGCTGGCGGGCCGACTCGACCACCTCGGGGGTGGCGCCGCTGTCGTCGTCGAGCCAGCGGGCGAGGGAGGCGATGTCGCGGAAGCTGAACAGGTCGGGCACCCGGACGCGGCGGTCGAAGCGACGGGTCATCAGCCGGGCGAGACGGATCAGCAGCAGCGAGTCGCCGCCGAGGTCGTAGAAGGCGGACTGCACGTCGATGCCCGACGGATCGAGGTCGAGCAGCTCGCCCCAGATCTCCGCCAGCGCCACCTCGGTCGGCGTGCCGGCGGCCGACCGCGGCCCGTCGGTGCCGGCGGCCGGCGGCTCGGGGAGCGCGTCGCGGTCGAGCTTGCCGCCCGGGCCCAGCGGGAGGGCGGGCAGGAAGACGAGCGTCGCGGGCACCAGGTAGTCGGGCACCTCGGCGGCGAGCCGGCCGGTGATCGCGCCCTGGAGGGCCGGGTCCAGCCGGGGGCCGTCCTGCGGTGCGCCCTCGCCGGCGGGGACGACGTAGCCGACCAGCCGGTTGCCCCGGACGGCGGCGGCGGCCTCCCGGACCTCGGGGCAGCCGGTCAGCCGGGCCTCGACCTCCTCCAGCTCGATCCGGTAGCCGCGCAGCTTGACCTGGTGGTCGGAGCGGCCGAGGAACCGGAGTTCGCCGTCCTCGGTGAACCTGACGACGTCCCCGGTGCGGTACATCCGCTCGCCGTCGCGGAACGGGTCCGGCACGAACCGCTCGGCGGTGGTGCCGGGCCGGTTGACGTAGCCGTGCGCGAGGCCGACGCCGCCGAGGTAGAGCTCGCCGGACTCGCCGGCCGGGAGCGGCCGCAGCTCGTCGTCGAGCACGTAGACCAGGTCGGTGGTGGTCGGCGGGCCGATGGTCGGCTCGTCCGTCCCGTTCTCGGGCACCAGCCCGAACGAGCAGAAGACGGTGCCCTCGGTGGGGCCGTAGGCGTTGAACACCCGGCTGGCGCCGGTCTCCCGGTAGGCCCGGTCGGCCAGCTTGCGGCGCAGCGCCTCGCCGCCGAAGACGATCGACCGCACGTTCGGGGGCAGGGCGCCGGCGTCGAGCAGGCCGTTCATGACCGACGGGACGACGGACAGGTGGGTGATCCGGTCCGCGTACCGGCTCTCCGTCAGGTGGACGGCGCTCTCGACGAGCACGACGGCGCCGCCGCGGCACAGCGCGTTGAAGACCTCCATCACGGACAGGTCGAAGCAGACCGAGCTGGCCGCCGAGACGCCGCTCAGGTCGCAGCCCTCCAGGACCCGGTCCATCTCGGCGAGCATCGCCACGGCGCCGGCGTGCCGGACGGCCACGCCCTTGGGCCTGCCGGTGGAGCCCGAGGTGTAGATGACGTACGCGGTGTCCTCGGGCACGACCGCCACGGGCTCGGCGCCGGGCTCGGTGGCCGTGGTCCCGCCGAGCACGACCACGGTCGGTCCGGGCGGGCAACTGGCCCGGGACGCGGGCGTGGTGAGCAGCAGCCGGGTCCCGCTGTCCCGGACCATGAAGGCCAGCCGGTCGGCGGGGTAGTTCGGGTCCAGCGGCAGGTAGCAGGAGCCGGTGCGCAGGGCCGCCAGGACGGCGACGAGCAGGTCGGGGGTGCGCTCGACGCAGATGCCGACCGGGACGCCCGGGCCCGCGCCGTCGGCGAGGAGCCGCTCGGCCAGCTCGCGGGACCGCTCGTTCAGCTCGCCGTAGGTCAGCACGCCGGCGTCGGAGTAGACCGCGGTCGCGTCGGGGTTCTTGACCGCCTGGGCGATGAACTCGGAGTGCAGGGTTTCGGTCACTGCTCTGTCTCCTTGGGGAGGCCGGCCGGCGCGATGTCGCCGAGGGCCTGGTCGGGTCGGGCGATCGAGTCGAAGAGCACGGTGCGGTACAGCGCGAGCAGGGCCGTCACGGTCTGCCTCTCCAGGTAGCCCGGTTTGAACTGGACGTGGCCGGCCACCCGGCCGTCGATGTCGGCCATCGAGATCTCCAGGTCGAACTTGGCGAGGTGCCTGCGCACCTGGAGCGGTTCGAGCGGCAGCGCGGCGTCCGGGGAGAGGGTCTCGCCGACGCCGTGGAAGAGCTTGACGGAGCGGGGGAAGGCGTCCGAGGAGAGCCAGTTCACCACCACGTCGAACCACGGGGAGCGGCCCTCGGCGCGCGGCGGCTTCAGCTGGGCGGCCAGCAGGTCGAGGGGGTAGTTCATGTGCTCCAGGAGGCCGAGCGAGAAGGCGTGGACCTCGCGCAGCAGCTCGCGGAAGCTGCGGTCGCCGGCGGGGTTCGCCCGGACCAGCACGGTGTTGAGGTAGTAGCCGATCGCGGACTCCCAGCCGGGCTCGGCCCGTTGGGCGATCGCGGTGGCCAGCACCGAGTCCTCCGTCCCGGCCGCGCGGTTGAGCGTGGCGAAGAACCCGGCCAGCACGACGGTGCTGATCGACACGCCCTCGCGCACCGCGAACTCCCGCAGCAGGCGGGTCTCCTCGGCGCTCCAGCGGAACGCGAGGTCGCGGCCCTCGTAGGTGACGCCCGGCGGCCGCTCCTTGCTGGACAGGTCCAGGTGGGCGGGCGGGTCGGCGAGCTTCTCCGACCACCAGTCCAGCGCCGCCTCCGCGGCCGGCCCGGCCAGCCACTGCCGCTCCCACTCGACGAACTCGGTGTACGGGGCGACCGGCGTGCGGCCGGCCGGGTCGGCGCCCTCGTAGAACTCCTGGAGCTCGCGGATCATGATGTCGGCCGAGGCCGCGTCCGAGGCGATGTGGTGGACCAGCACCATCAGGAAGTGGTCGGACGGGCCGCGCCGCATCAGGACGACCCGCACCAGCGGACCGTTGTCCATGTCCAGCGGCTCGTGCCCGTACCGGGCCAGTTCCTCGCGGGCCTCCTCGTCGTCCAGGTCGGCGGTGTCCACCACGAGGAACTCGTACACCGGCTCGTCCAGGACGACCTGGTACGGGCGGCCGCCCGCCTCCACGTAGAGGGTGCGCAGCGCGGGGTGCCGGTCGAGCACGGCCAGGACGGCGCGCTCCAGGGCGTCCTCGTCGACCGCCGTCCGGATCCGGGCGGTCACCATGTAGTTGTAGGGCACGGCGTCCGGCGCGATCATCTGCATGAACCAGAGCGAGGCCTGGCCGTGCGAGGCCGGCGCCAGTTCGAGGCCGAGGCCTTCGGCGCGCAGCTGCTCCGACGCCGGCGCGTCGGTGGCCTCCAGCAGGCCGCGCGCGTCCAGCTCCTCCAGCAGCTCCTCGGCGTCCAGTTCGGACAGGTCCTCCAGGAAGGACCGCGCAGGCTCGGGCGTGGGCGTCGAAGCCTGGGGCGCCTGGACCGCCTGGACCGCTTGGGGCGGCTGAGGGGCGGGCGCGGCCGGTCCGTCGGCGAGCCCGACGAAGTGGCCGACCACCTCGGCGATGGAGCGCCCGTCCAGGAACACCACCGGCGAGACCCGGTGCCCGAGGACGGCCTGCATCCGGTTGACGAGGCGGATCGCGAGCATCGAGTCGAGGCCGAAGTCGCGCAGGCCGGCGCCGGCGTCGAACCGGCCCGCCGGTACGCCCAGCGCGTCGGCGAGTTCGGCGAGGACGACCTCCGCCACCGGCCGCTCCGCCACGGGGGCCTGCGCGGGCTGCGCCGCGACCGGTTCGGCGACGGCGACAGCGGTGGCCGCGACCTGGGTGGCCGGGGCGGGCTCGCGGCGGGGCTCGGAGCCGATCCAGTAGCGCTCCTTCTGCCACTGGACGAGCGGGGTCTCCACCACCTCGACGTCGTCGCCGAACAGCGGGTCGAAGGTCAGCGGCAGGCCCCTGACGAACAGTTCGGCGGCGGCGCCCAGCAGGCAGCGGAGGTCGCTCTCCCCGCGCCGCATCGAGTTGACCGCGTGCACCCGGACGCCCCGGGACAGTCCGGTCTCCTCGACCGCGCCGCGCAGCGTCTCGTGCGGGCCGATCTCGATGAAGGTGGAGACGCCCCGGTCGACGAGCGCGGCGGTCGTCTCGGCGAACCGGACCCGGTCGCGCAGGTTGCGCACCCAGTAGTCGGCGTCGACGACCGGGTTCACCGCGCCGGCCAGGGCGGTGGAGTGGAAGTCGAGGCCGGGCGCCAGCGGGGTGATGTCCTTGAGGCGCTCACGCAGCGGGCCGGTCAGCGCGTCCATGCCGGGGCTGTGCATCGGCCGTTCGACCCGGAGCCTCCTGGCCGGGATCCCGTCCCGGCCGAGGTCGGCCGCCAGGGCGTCGAGGGCCTCGCGCGGGCCGGAGACCACGGTGCTGGTGGGGCTGTTGACCGCCGCGACGGCCGCCTGCCCGGCGTAGGCGGCGAGCCGGGGCAGCAGCTCCGCCTCCGGCAGGTCGACCGAGAGCATCGAGCCCGCGGCGGCCTCGTGTTCGAGCAGCTGCGAGCGGGCGACCACGACCTTGGCGGCGTCCTCCAGGGACAGCGCGCCGGCCACGCAGGCGGCCGCGACCTCGCCCAGGCTGTGCCCGACCACGGCGGCCGGCTCGACGCCGAGTCCGAGCCAGACCTTCGCCAGCGAGACCTGGAGGGCGAACAGCACCGGCTGCTGGACGTCCAGTTCCTCGTACCGGGCCTGCCCGTCCGGGGCGGTGAGCCGGTCGAGCACCGAGCCGCCGCCGGCCGCGCGCACGGCGTCGTCGCAGGCGTGCATCCACCGCCGGAAGCCGGCGTGCGAGCGCAGCAGTTCGCGGCCCATGCCGGTCCAGTGGGTGCCGGTGCCGGAGAACACCAGCGCCACCCGCCGGTCGGCGGTGCCGGAGACCGTGCCGGTGACGGCGTCGGGGTGCGGCCGGCCGTCGGCGATCCGGGCGAGCCCGTCCAGGACGTCCTGCCGGTCGCGGGCGAACAGCGCGATCCGGTGGGCGTGGTGGGTGCGCCGGGCGGCGAGGGTGTAGGCGAGGTCGGAGACCCGCAGGGCGGGGTCGCGTTCGACGTGGTTGGACAGCGCGCGGCAGGTGTCGGCCAGCGCGTCCGCGGTCCGGGCCGTGACGGGGACCAGGTGCACCCGGTCGGCCGCCGCGGCCTCGCCGCCGCCCGGCGCGGTGTGCCGTCCGCGGTCGCCCGCGAGGAAGGGGTGGGCGGTGACGGGGAGTCCGGCCGCGTAGAGGGCGCCGAGCGAGCCGAGCAGGGTCGCGGCCTCGTCGGCGCCGCGCCGCAGCGAGGGCAGGGTGGTGACGGCCGGCAGGATCTCCGACACCGACTTGAGCAGCAGGGGGTGGGGGCTGAGCTCGACCACCGCGTCGACGTCGTGGTCGCGCAGCCTGGTCAGGGCGTCGACCACCCGGATCTCCCGGCGCAGGTTGTCCGCCCAGTAGTCCGGCCCGAGCTCCGCGCCGTCGACCGGCTCGCCGGTGACCGTCGAGATCATCGGGACGCGGGCGGTGCGCGGCCTGATGCCGTCCAGCTCGGCCTTCAGCGGGGCGAGGACGTGGTCGACCAGCGGCGAGTGCGGGGCGTGGCCCATCCGCACCCGGTGGTTGACGACGCCGGCGTCGGTCAGCCGCCGGACGAGGTCGTCGATCTCCTGCGGGGTGCCGGTGACCAGGGTGGAGCTCAGGCCGTTGTGGCCGGAGAGGGTGAGCCCGCCGGTCAGGTGCGGCCGGACCTCGTCCGCGGGGGTCATCACCACGATGCCCTCGCCGCGGCCGACGGCCAGCTGCTGGAGGAGCCGGCCGTGGTGGGCGGCCAGCCGGGAGGCGTCCTCGAAGTCGAGCGCGCCGGCGATGTGCGCGGCGGCGAACTCGCCGACGCTCTGCCCCACCACGACGTCCGGCTCCACGCCCAGCGAGCGCCAGGTCTCGGCCAGCGCGACCTGGAGGGAGAACAGCAGCGGCTGGAAGACGTCCATGTCGTCGAGGCGGCCGTCGGGGTCCATCAGCTGCTCCACGAGCGAGAAGCCCAGCAGCTCCCGCATCCGCCGGTCGGACCTCGTCATGGAGCGGCGGAACACGGGTCGGCCGGCGAGCAGTTGGCGGCCCATGCCGACCCACTGCGAGCCGTTGCCGGAGAACAGGAACGCCACCC
This sequence comes from Kitasatospora sp. NPDC057518, assembly GCF_042802075.1. Classification (NCBI taxonomy): domain Bacteria; kingdom Bacillati; phylum Actinomycetota; class Actinomycetes; order Kitasatosporales; family Streptomycetaceae; genus Kitasatospora; species Kitasatospora sp. NPDC057518. The sequence goes on along the minus strand of NZ_JBHVEU010000142.1, from coordinate 4,153 downwards.
GCGGCCGGCCGGGCCGCTCCCCGACCTCCCCAACGCTCAGGCCGGGGGCCGTGGTGCCGGCGGCGAAGGCGTCCAGGCCGGTGCGGAGTTCGGCCATGTCGCGGGCGGTGGCCGCGAGCCGGAACCGGCCGTCGCCGGGCGTGCGGCGGCAGAGCGCGCGCAGGTCGGTCGCGTCCCGCGACTCCAGGGCCCGCTCGGCCAGCTCCGCGGGGGAGTCCGCGGCCAGCAGCAGCAGCGAGGCCTCGGGGCGGGGCAGTTCCTCGACGGCGATGTGGCAGATCGCGCCGCCGAAGCCGAAGGAGCTGACGCCGCCCCGGCGGGCGTCGGAGCGGCGCGGCCACGGCGTCAGCCGGTCCTGGACGGTGAGGTTGTAGGCGTCGAACAGGATCTGCGGGTTGGGTGCGCTGTAGTGCAGGCTCGGCGGCAGGACGCCGTTGCGCATCGACAGCGCGAGCTTGGCCAGGCCGACGATGCCGGCCGCCGCCTCCAGGTGCCCGACGTTGGACTTGACGGAGCCGATCCTCAGCGGCGCCGCGCGGTCGGCGCCGCCCAGGACCGCGCCGACGGCGTTGGCCTCGATCGGGTCGCCGAGGGGCGTCGCGGTGCCGTGGCACTCGATGTAGTCCACGAGGTCCGGCGCGATGCCCGCCCGCTGGTACGCGGTGCGGAGCATCTTCTCCTGCGCCTGCGGGTTGGGCGCCGTCATCCCGTTGCTGGGACCGTCGTTGTTGGAGGAGCTGCCCTTGATGAGGCAGTACACCGGCAGGTCGCGCTCCAGCGCCACGCTCAGCGGGGCGAGCACGACGACGCCGGCGCCCTCGCCGCGGGTGGTGCCGTTGGCCCGGGCGTCGAAGGTCTTGCAGCGGCCGTCGGGGGAGATCGCGCCCAGCTGGTCCATGGCGGTGTAGTAGTCGGGGACGAAGCTGAGGTTGACGCCGCCGGCCAGCACCAGGTCGCTCTCGCCCAGCTGGATCGACTGGCACCCCACGTGCACCGAGACCAGGGATCCGGCGCAGGCGGCGTCGATCGCCATGCTGGGGCCCTGGAGGCCGAGGACGTAGGAGACGCGGTTGGCGATGATGCCGTCGTGGATGCCGGTCGCGGTGTGCGGGGTGATCTGGGCGTCGGGGCCGCGGTAGTGCGCCAGCGCGGCGTAGTCGTTCCAGCAGGAGGCCATGAACACGCCGGTGTCGCTGCCGACGAGGCTGTCCGGCGCGATGCCCGCGTCCTCCAGCGCCTCCCAGCACAGCTCCAGGACGAGGCGCTGCTGCGGGTCCATCTGGACGGCCTCGCGGGGCGAGATGCCGAAGAACAGCGGGTCGAACCGGTCGATGCCGTCGATGAACCCGCCCCAGCGCACCCGGTCGCCCAGCAGCTCGCGGCGGGCGGCCGGCACCGGTCCGACGGCGTCGCCGCCCTCGACCAGCAGCCGCCAGAACGAGGACGGGTCCGGTCCGCCGGGGAAGCGGCAGCCGATGCCCACGACCGCGACCGGCTCGTGCGCGGGCTTGCGGCGCTCGGCGCCGGGGGCGGGCCCGGCGGAGCGGGGGCCGTCGACGAGGGCGCGGGCCAGTCCGTCCAGGGTCGGGTACTGCCACATCCAGGTGGCCGGGACCTGCCAGCCGAGGTACTCGGACAGGGAGGCCGCGAGGTTCACCGACTTCAACGAGTCCAGCCCGTACCGGTGCATGGGCGCCCGGAGGTCCACCGAGGCCGCGGACACGTCCGACAGCTCGGCGAAGCGGGACAGCAGGAAATCCGTGACGTCGGTGATGTCTCGCGCTGCGCGCTCGTGGGGCATGGCGACTCCCTCAGCAGGGCGGATGGAATGGAGGACGGGGCTTCGCGGCCGGCCGGTCGGGGGGGACGCCGATTTCAGGGCAGCCGGGAACAGGGGGGCGGGGCACGGCGGGATCCGTCCTCCGCGCCGGGGGCCGTCGCGGAATCGGCGGGGCGGCGAGCGGACGGGGCCGGTGTTTCCGGAGTTCGCGCTCGACGTGAACGGGAAGTCCGGTGAAGTGAACGGGAAATCCGGTGGAGCGAACGAAAAGCGGTCGGGGCGGAGTGGAGGGTGGGCGGCGTCGGGGCAGCGCCGGTCAGCCTGCCGGCACGGTAGTAGGTATGTACATGACATGCATGGACGTGCGGTCGGGCAGCGCTGCTCCTCTCGCGACAGGAGGAAGGACTCGGGGTGCCGACCGCGCGGCGCGGCAGGACGGGGTGAGGGTCGGGTCTTCGGGGGTGCTTGAGTGGTCGCCGTTCAGCGGCTCACTGATCAGCGGCACACTGTGGAATTCTGGCCGACGCGTTCGGCTCCTGCCGGTCGGGCTGCCGGCCACTTCCGCTGCTGAGAATTCCGCAGCGCGGGTATGTTCATCCGCCCTCGGGGTGCGGAGAGATGTGTCGACTACGCGTTCATCGATTCAAGGATCGCGTATTTCGACGGCCGGATGAAGCGCTGGCGGGATTTGATCGACAAAGTGTCCGATTCGATCTCCTCGATGCGACAGATGTACGAATGTGTGATGGGTGCCGCCGTCGGGTAGAGGTCGACGGAAATCGAATGACCTGGGGAAGGGCCGACTGCCGGTACCATGCGCGCCGGGCGGGGTGGACAGCGGATGAGCGATCAATGCAAGCTGACCGCATGGCAGTTGAGAATCTTGATGCATCGTCAGCCAGTGCCGACAGCTCCTTAGCAGGGTCCTTCCCGCGGCGCCGTGCGCTCGGCCGCGAGCTCCCGGGCGGGCCCGCATGACCGCCACCGTGGTCGAGTCGGCCCGCCGGCCGGGGCTGGCGCTCGGCGTGCTGGCCGGGGCGTTCGCCCTGGACGTGAGCGGTCTCGGCGTGCTCAACGCCGCCCTGCCGTCCGTCGGAGAGCGCTTCGGCCTGGGGGAGACCACGCTCCAGTGGGTGATGACCGCCTACGCCGTCACCTTCGCCGGCTTCCTGCTGGTGGGCGGCCGGCTGGCCGACGTCCTCGGGCGGCGGCGGGTGTTCGAGGTCGGCGTCGCCCTGTTCACCGTGTCCGCGCTGGTCGGGGCGGTGGCCCCGAACACCGTGACGCTGCTGGGCGCGCGCGCCGTCCAGGGGATCGGCGCCGCCCTGTCGGGGCCGGCCGCGCTGGGCCTGCTCACCGCGCTCTTCCCGGTCGGCCCGGCCCGCAACCGGGCGATCAGCGTGTACACGGCCGTCGGCGCCGTGAGCTTCAGCGGCGGGGTGCTGCTGGGCGGCGTCCTGACCCAGTTCTTCGGCTGGCGTTCGGTGCTCTGGTTCTCGGTGCTGATCGGGGTCGGCGTGCTGGCCGCGACCCGCGTCGGACTGCCCGACGGCGCCGGTCACCGCGGCCGGCTGGACCTGCCCGGCGCGATCACCGGCACCCTCGGCCTCACCCTGCTCGTGGTCGGCGTGAGCAGCAGTGGCGCGACGGCGTGGACCGTCCTGGCCGCCGCGGCGGTCTCCCTGGTGCTGTTCGTCGTCCGGGAGCACCGCACCGCCGACCCGGTGCTCCCGCTCGGCCTCTTCCGGATCGCCTCGGTGCGGGACGCGAGCCTGTCGGCGTTCCTCCAGTACACGGGCTCGATCGGGATGCTGTTCTTCGCCCCGCTGTACCTCCAGGGGATGCTGCACTACTCGCCCTCCGAGTCTGGCCTGGCGCTGGTGCCGATGTCCCTGGCGGTGTTCCTCACCGCCAACTTCGTCACCGGCCGGCTGCTGGCCACGTACTCCCCGCGGACGCTGATGGCCGTCGGCCTGGTCCTGATCGGCGTCGGCACCGGGCTGTGGCTGGGCACGCCGCAGGACGGGAACTACGTGCTGCACGTGCTGCCCGGCCTGGTGGTCAGCGGCATCGGCCAGGGGCTGAACTTCCCCTCGATGACCACGGCCGGGCTCTCCGGCGTCCCGGAGCAGCAGCACGCCGTCGCGGGCGCGGTGAACGTCGTGACGCAGCAGATCGGCGCCAGCGCGGGTGTCGCGGTGATGGTCCTGGTCGCGGGGACCAGCTCGGACCAGCTCGGCGGCTACCACCTCGCCTACGTCACCGCCGCCGTCGCCTGCGTGCTGGGCGCGGCCGTCATCGCGGTGCGGCGGAAGGCCTGAGGGGTCCCGCCGGTCGAGGGCCGGAGCGGCCCGCCGAGAGGCGGCCCCGGGG
>NZ_JBHVEU010000141.1:0-19080 GCF_042802075.1 Kitasatospora sp. NPDC057518 | reverse complement strand
CCGGGTCGCGGCGCCCACCGGTCAGGCGCCGCCGTCGGCACCGGCGGTGCCCGCCCAGGGGGCCAGAGTCGGCGGGGTGGGCGCGGGGCCGCCCTCGGGGCGGGTCAGCCGCAGGGCGCGGCGGGCCGCGGCCAGACCGATGTCCAGCGCTGGGTCACGGCCTTGCCCCGGGTGAAGAACTGCACGCCGTCCGGGCCGTACGCGTGGGCGTCGCCGAACAGCGAGGCCTTCCAGCCGCCGAAGGAGTAGTAGGCGACCGGGACCGGGATCGGCACGTTGATGCCGACCATGCCGACCTCCACCTCGAACTGGAAGCGCCGGGCCGCGCCGCCGTCGTTGGTGAAGAGGGCGGTGCCGTTGCCGTACGGGTTGGCGTTGATCAGCGCCAGGCCCTCCTCGTACGAGTCGACGCGCACCACCGAGAGGACCGGGCCGAAGATCTCGTCGTTGTAGACGGACATGCCGGGCTTGACGTGGTCGAACAGCGTGGGGCCGAGCCAGAAGCCGTCGGCCGTCGGGGAGCCGTTCCGGTCCTCGGCGGTGACCGGGTGCTTGCGGCCGTCCACCGCGAGCTCGGCGCCGTCGGCGACCCCGGACTCCACGTAGGAGGTGACCTTGTCCCGGTGCTGGCCGGTGACCAGCGGACCCATCTCGGACTCGCCGTTGCAGCCGGGGCCGACCTTCAGGGTGGCGATCCGCTGCTTGATCTTCTCGACCAGCTCGTCGCCGATCGGGTCGACCGCGACCAGCACGGACACCGCCATGCAGCGCTCGCCGGCCGCGCCGAAGCCCGCGTTGACGGCGGCGTCGGCGGCGAGGTCGAGGTCGGCGTCCGGCAGGACCAGCATGTGGTTCTTGGCGCCGCCCAGGGCCTGCACGCGCTTGCCGTAGCGGGTGCCGGTCTCGTAGACGTAGCGGGCGATCGGGGTGGAGCCGACGAAGCTGACGGACTTGACGTCCGGGTGCTCCAGCAGGCGGTCGACGGCCACCTTGTCGCCGTGCACGACGTTGAAGACGCCGTCCGGCAGGCCGGCCTCCTTCCACAGCTCGGCGAGGAAGTTGGCGGCGGACGGGTCCTTCTCCGAGGGCTTCACCACGACGGTGTTGCCGGCCGCGATGGCGATCGGGAAGAACCACATCGGCACCATGGCCGGGAAGTTGAACGGCGAGATGATCGCGACCGGGCCGAGCGGCTGGCGGATCGAGTAGACGTCGACGCCGGTCGAGGCCTGCTCGGTGAAGCCGCCCTTGACCAGTTGCGGGATGCCGCAGGCGTACTCCACGACCTCCAGGCCGCGGGCGATCTCGCCGAGCGCGTCGGAGTGCACCTTGCCGTGCTCGGCCACGATGATCGAGGCCAGCTCGTCGCGGCGGGCGTTCAGCAGCTCGCGGAAGGCGAAGAGCACCGTCGTCCGCTTCGCGATCGAGGCGGTGCGCCACTCGGTGAAGGCCGAGGCGGCGGCGGCCACGGCCTGGTCGACCTCGGCGATCTCGGCGAAGTCGACCTGGCTGGCGACCTGGCCGGTGGCCGGGTCGAAGACCTCGCCGCGACGGGGGGCCGCACCGGCGGTGGCGACGGGCTTGCCGCCGATCCAGTGAATGATGTGCTTGCTCAAGGTCCGTCTGCCTCCGAAGTCCCGGGCGGCGTCCTGCCACCGGTCCGGTCTGGCGCCGCCCGCACGTGGGCCGGGCGACGGGAATCACGGGGCTACCGCGCTCGTCTCCCAGTCTGGTGGCCGCTCCGGCGCAGCTCAACGAACAGGCTGACGGGGATCGTGGATTCAGCCTTACAGGTCGTCCGGTCACTCGCCCGAACGTGTGAACCCACCACGAATGCCCCCAACGGCACGGGCACCCAAACACCGCGGGCACCCGCGGGACCAGGGCGTCAGGACTCCCCGTCCTCCGGCTCCTCCAGGTACGGGTCGTGCAGCCCGTCCGCCGCCTCCCGGGTCTCCAGCAGGTCCAGCCGCAGGTCCTGCGCCCAGGCCAGCGCCCACCGCTTCAGCTCGTCCACCTTCCCGGCCGGCACGCCCCGGGCGCGGAACCGCCCGTCCGCCGCCTCGGCGAGCGCCTCCAGCCGTTCGGCCAGCGCCGCGGGCTGGAAGTCCGGGTCCAACTCGGCTGCCAGCGCGAGCAGTTCGCCCTCCCGGTAGCAGCGGGTGAGGGCGTGCACGTCGATCAGGTCGCGGGGCATGCCCCGGTCCACGAGCAGCGCGGTGGTCAGCGCGGCCGCGTCCTCCAGGGCGACGACCGGCAGCACCGCCGGGGGCTCGTCCGGTCCGGGCGCACCGAGGTCGAACCGGACCGGCCGGTGTCCCAGCGGTTCCTTGCGCAGTTCCACCGAGTGCGACCGCCCGCCCAGCGCCAGCCGGACGGTGAGCTGTTCCAGCCGCGGTGTGCCCGGCCGCTCGACGGCCCCGCCGCCCGCCGCCCGGTACGCCTCGCCCAGCGCGGCGGCCACCTCCGGCAGGTCGGCGCCGCCGGTCGCCAGGGTCAGCCCGTCCTGCGGGCAGGCCGCGACGCCGTGGGCGCGCAGCGCGTGCCCTCCCGCCAGGGCGAGGCCGTACCGGTCGCAGACGGGTGCGGCCAGCGCGGCCAGGCGCAGCTGGGCGGGGCCCGGGCGGAGGGACGCGTCGACGGCGTGCGGGACGGTGGTCACGCCTCCAGTCTGACGCGACCGCCCGCTCCACGCGCCAGTTGCCGGGCGCCCGGAGCGCTACCGGGCGCCCCCGGGCACCTCCTCACGCCCCCGGGCCCCCGGTTCCGCACGAGACGGCGCGGCTCACCAGCCGCCGAGCCGGGCCGCCGCCTCGTGCAAGGCGAGCTCCAGCAGCACCGGGTCGGTGAGCCGCCCGGAGCCGTCCGGCGGGACCAGCCAGCGCACGCCCCGACTGCGGCGCCCGGGGTGCGGGACGACGATCCAGGTGCCCTCCCCCGCACCGCGCACGCCGGTGCCGATCCAGCGGGCGGCGGTGCCGACGGGCACCAGGAAGCTGACCTGCCCGCCCCCGAAGTCGGTGAGAACCGGACCGCGGGTGCGCGGGTCCAGGACCTCCACGGCCGGGCGCCCGAGCCGTCCGGGGACGGAGAGGACGTCCCAACGCCGGCCGGCCGGCAGCAGCACCAGGCCCAGCCCGGTGCGCTCCCACTGGTCCCGGAAGGCCTCCGGGTCCGGTGCCGCCTGGGCGAGCCAGTGCAGTCCGGTGGTCTCCATGTCGTGTCCCCGCTTCTTGCCGTTCGTACTGTTCGGAGACGGCGGGAAGAGCGAGACCCGCCGTCACCAAGGAGAGGCGGACGGCGGGTCCCGATTACACGACTAGGGGCACCCGGCTACGGGCGTTCGTGGTTTCAACGGTTTCAACGGTTTCAACGGCTTCAGCCGTTTCGGCAGATCAGCGGTTCAGCATTTCAGCGTTCCAGTGGTTCAGCGTTTGAACGGTTCAGCTGTCGAAGCCGAGCCCCAGCCGGTCGAGGGTGCGCAGCCAGAGGTTGCGGTGGCCGCCGTTGCGGTCCGCCCGCTCCAGCGACCGGGTGGTGAGCTCGATCCCGGCCCAGCGCACCGGCTCGGGCGGGAACGGCAGCGGCTTGCTGCGCACCATCTCCAGCGAGGTGCGCTCGGTGCGCTCGCCGGCCAGCAGGTCGAGCATCACCTCGGCGCCGAAGCGGGTCGCGCCGACGCCGAGCCCGGTGTAGCCGACCGCGTACGCGACCTTGCCCCGGTACCCGGTGTCGAAGAACGCCGAGAACCGGCTGCAGGTGTCGATCGCGCCGCCCCAGGCGTGGGTGAAGCGCAGGCCCTCCAGCTGCGGGAAGCAGCGGAAGAAGTGGTTGGCCAGGGTGCGGAAGGTCTCCGGCCGCTGGTCGTACTCGTGCCGGACCTGGCCGCCGAAGTGGTAGACCGCGTCGTAGCCGCCCCAGAGGATCCGGTTGTCGGCGGAGAGCCGGAAGTAGTGGAACTTGTTGGCGCTGTCGCCGAGGCCCTGGCGCCCGCGCCAGCCGATCGCGGCGAGCTGCTCCTCGCTGAGCGGCTCGGTCATCAGCGCGTAGTCGTACACCGGGACGACGTACGGGCGGACCCGCTTGAGCAGCGACGGGAACACGTTGGTGCCGAGCGCGACCTTGCGGGCGAAGACCCGGCCGTACGGGGTGCGGACGGCCATGCCGCTGCCGTGCTCCCGCAGGTCGGTGGCCCGGGTGTGCTCGAAGATCCGCACGCCCTGGCCCAGGCAGGCGTCCTTGAGGCCCCAGGCGAGCTTGGCGGGGTGGACCATCGCCACGCCCTCCTTGTCCCAGAGGCCGCCGAGGAAGGTCGGCGAGTCGACCTCGGCGCGCAGCTGGTCGGCGTCCAGGACGGTGATGTCGAAGCCGTACCGGGCGACCGCCTCGGCGATCTCGTGGAGCTCCTCGACCTGGTGGGGCTGGGTGGCGACGTCGATCTCGCCGGTGCGCTCCCACTCGGCGTCGATGCCGTAGCGCTTGAGGGTGGCCTCGATGCCGTCGAGGTTGGCGGCACCGAGGCGTTCCAGCTGGGCCAGTTCGGACGGCCAGCGGTCCAGGCCGTTGCCGAAGCCGTGGGTCAGGCTGGCCGCGCAGAACCCGCCGTTGCGCCCGGACGCGGCCCACCCGACCTCGTTGCCCTCGACCAGCACGACGTCCAACGAGGGGTCGCGTTCCTTGGCGATGAGGGCGGTCCACAGGCCGGAGTAGCCGCCGCCGACGACCAGCAGGTCGCAGGTGGTGTCGCCGACCAGGGCGGGCAGTGCCGCCGGCCGGCCGGGATCCTCCAGCCAGAAGGGGGTGGGCCTGGCGTCACTGAGTGCGCGGGCGGAGTCCATGCATTATCAGCCACTTTCTACGAATAGGTGATGGTTGTACTGGCCACCGTCGTCGACCGTACGTCAGGCGGTGGCCTTCCGGCGGTTGCCCAGCCACTGGCCGACGACGGTCAGCAGGACGGCGGCGAGGAACATCGCGGTGCCGATGACGTTCACCTGCACCGGGATGCCGCGCTGCGAGGCGCCCCAGACGAACATCGGGAAGGTGACCGTGGTCGGCCCCGAGTTGAACTGGGTGATGATGAAGTCGTCGAAGGAGAGCGCGAAGCTGAGCAGCGCGCCCGCGGCGATGCCGGGCGCCGCCAGCGGCAGGGTGACCCTCAGGAAGGTCTGGACGGGGGTCGCGTAGAGGTCCTGGGCGGCCTGTTCGAGCCTCGGGTCCATGCTCATCACGCGCGCCTTGACCGCCGTCACCACGAAGCTGAGGCAGAACATGATGTGGGCGATGAGGATGGTGGTGAACCCGAACGGGATGCGCATGTTGAGGAAGAGCGTCCCGAGCGAGGCGGCCATGACCACCTCGGGCATGGCCATCGGCAGGAAGATCATCGCGGTGGTGGCCGAGCGGCCGCGGAAGCGGTAGCGGGCCAGCGCGAAGGCGACCATGGTGCCGAGCACGGTGGCGCCGACGGTGGCGAGCACCGCGATCTGCAGGCTGAGCGAGAGCGACTGGCACATGTCGGCCACGCCGCAGGGGTTGGTCCAGGCGTCGGTGGAGAACTCGTTCCACTCGTAGTTGAACTTGCCCACCGGCTTGTTGAACGAGAAGGCGAGCACGACCAGGTTGGGCAGCACCAGGTAGGCGAGGGCCAGCAGGCCGGCCAGCACCACCAGGTGGGCGCGGATCCACTTGGAAATCCGGGACATCAGACCAGATCCTCCGTCCCGGCCTTGCGCATGTAGACCGTCACCATGCCCAGGATCAGGGCCATCAGGATGAAGCTCAGCGCGGCGGCCGTGGGGTAGTCGAGCACGTTCAGGAACTGCTTCTGGATGCCGTTGCCGACCATCTGCTCGCTCGGCGAGCCCAGCAGCTGGGCGTTGATGTAGTCGCCGGAGGCGGGGATGAAGGTCAGCAGGGTGCCCGCGACCACGCCCGGCAGCGAGATCGGGAAGGTGACCTTGCGGAAGGTGGTGAACGGCCGGGCGTAGAGGTCGCCGGCCGCCTCGTGCAGGCGCGGGTCGATCCGCTCCAGCGAGGTGTACAGCGGCAGGATCATGAACGGCAGGAAGTTGTAGGTCAGGCCGCAGACCACGGCGAGCGGCGTGGCCAGCACCCGGTCGCCGCTGGTCAGGCCGAGCAGGTTGGTGACGTCCAGGACGTGCAGCGCGTTCAGCGCGCCGACCACCGGGCCGCCGTCGGACAGGATGGTCTTCCAGGCCAGCGTGCGGATCAGGAAGCTGGTGAAGAACGGCGCGATGACCAGGATCAGGATGACGTTGCGCCAGCGCTTGCTCGCCTTGAAGGCGATCGTGTACGCGAGCGGGTAGCCGACGGCCAGGCAGAGCACGGTGGCGACGGCCGCGTAGGAGAACGAGCGCAGGAAGTGCCACCGGTACTCGACCAGGGCGTCCCAGTAGGTCGATATGTGCCAGGTGACCTTGAAGCCCTCTTCGAGCGAGCCGCTCTGCAGCGAGGTCGACGCCTGGTAGACCAGCGGGACGGCGAAGAAGACGACCAGCCAGGCGATGCCGGGAAGCAGCAGCCAGTACGGGGTGAGCTTGCGCCGGGGCTTCGGCGCCGGTCCCTCCAGCGGTATGACCTGGGGTGGCGCGGCCGGGGTGGTGGTGGTCATACGGCCTCCTCCGCGGTGCCCGCGTCGATCGCCTGGGCGGCGTCGAGGGCGAAGGAGTGCGCCGGGTTCCAGTGCAGCTGGACGGCGGCGCCGGGGACGATCCGTGCGTCGCGCTCCATGTTCTGCTCGAAGACGGTGACCTCCTGGCCGCCGTCGGTGCGCACCACGTACTGGGTGGAGACGCCGATGAAGCTGGAGTCGAGCACCGTGCCGGCCAGCCGGTTGCGGCCGTCGGCGACCGGCTCGGAGGCGTGGGTGATGGTGATCTTCTCCGGGCGCACGCCCAGGTGGACGCGCTTGGCGTCGGTGGCGCAGCGCGCCTTCGGCACCGCGAGGCGGGCGCCGGCCGCGCTGAGCAGCAGGTCGCCGCCCTCGGTGCCGGTGACCTCGGCGGGCAGCAGGTTGGACTGGCCGAGGAAGTTGGCCACGAAGGTGGTGGCGGGGTTCTCGTACAGGTCGGCGGGGGCGCCAAGCTGCTCGACCCGGCCGCCGTTCATCACCGCGATGGTGTCGGCCATGGTCATGGCCTCCTCCTGGTCGTGGGTGACGTGCACGAAGGTGATGCCGACCTCGGTCTGGATCCGCTTGAGCTCCAGCTGCATCTGGCGGCGGAGCTTGAGGTCGAGCGCGCCGAGCGGCTCGTCCAGGAGCAGCACCTGCGGGTGGTTGATCAGTGCGCGGGCGACCGCGACGCGCTGCTGCTGGCCGCCGGAGAGCTGGTGCGGCTTGCGCCGGGCGTACTGGCCGAGCTCGACCAGCTCCAGCATCTCCTCGACCTGCTTCCTGACGTCCTTCCTGCCGCGCCGGCGCAGGCCGAAGGCGACGTTCTCGAAGATGTCCAGGTGCGGGAAGAGCGCGTAGCTCTGGAAGACGGTGTTCACCGGCCGCTTGTACGGGGGCAGGGCGGTGACGTCCTGGCCGCCGATCAGGACGGTGCCGCTGGTGGGCTCCTCCAGGCCGGCGATCATGCGCAGGGTGGTGGTCTTGCCGCAGCCGGAGGCGCCGAGCAGGGCGAAGAACGAGCCCTGCGGGACGGTCAGGTCGAGCGGGTGGACGGCGGTGAAGGAGCCGTAGGTCTTGCCGATGCCGGTGAGCCGGACGTCGCCGCCGACGGCCGCGTCGCGCTGCTGGTCTGTCATGGGGTGGTGTCTTCCTGGGATTCTCTGCCGGGAGCGGGGGTCAGGCGCCGATGAGCTTGGAGAACTTCTGCTCGAAGTCGCTCTCCTCGCTCTCGGAGAGCGTGCGGAACACGTGCGCCCTGCCCGCCATCTCGGGGGTGGGTACGACCAGCGGGTTGGCCGCGGTGTCCGGGGCGATGCCGGCGAGCTCGTCCTTCATCCCGGTGACGGCGGAGACGAAGCCGATGCCCGCGACCAGCTGCGCCGCGATCTTCGGCTGATAGTAGAAGTCGATCAGCTTCTCCGCGTTCGCCTTGTGCTGGGCCCTGGCCGGGACCAGCATGTTGTCGGTCGAGGCGATGTAGCCCTTCTCCGGGATGACGAACTCGATGTCCGGGTTGTCGGCGCGCAGTTGGATCAGGTCGCCGCCCCAGGCGATGCAGGCCGCGATGTCGCCGGCGGAGAGCTCCTGGCCGTAGTCGTTGCCGGTGAAGCGGCGGATCTGCTTGCTGTCGACGGCCTTCTGGAGGCGGGCGACCGCGCCGTCGAAGTCGTCGGCGGTGAACCTCTCGGTGCTCCTGCCCTGGTCCAGCAGGACCATCCCGATGCTGTCGCGCATCTCGGAGAGGAAGGTGACCCGGCCCTTGAGGTCGGGGTCGTCCAGCAGCTGGGAGACGCTGGTGACCTCCTTCCCCCTGGTCGCCTTCCGGTTGTACGCGACGACGGTCTGGATGCCGGCCCACGGGTAGGAGTAGAGCCGCCCCGGGTCCCAGTCGGGGGCGCGGAAGCGCGACTCGATATTGGTGATCGCGGTGGTGACGTTCGCCGGGTTGAGCTTCTGCACCCAGCCGAGCCGGATCAGCCGGGCGGCCATCCAGTCGGTGAGCACCATCAGGTCGCGGCCGGTGTCCTGGCCGGAGGCGAGCTGCGGCTTGATCTTCCCGAAGAACTCGACGTTGTCGTTGACGTCCTCGTTGTACTTGACCTTGATCCCGGTGGCCTCGGTGAAGGCCTCCAGGGTGCCGTGCTTCTCCTTGTCCTTCTCGTCCGTGTCCACGTACAGCGGCCAGTTGGAGAAGTCGACCTCCTTCTGCGTCTCCGAGAGGTCCTTGGCGGCGTTCGCGGTCGAGTCGCCGGTCGCCCGGGGGGCCGCCGGGATCCCGCAGGCGGCCAGGGTGCCCGCTCCGGCGCTCAGCGCGGCGGCGCGCAGCAGGGTGCGGCGGCCGAGCGCGGCCCGGCCGCTGGTCAGACTGCGTTCCCAGGCCCTTCGGACCGGTTCGGGCAGACCGTCGGTGAGCTCGTTGAACGCCATGGAACGGGCCTCCTGGGGGAGATGGGGTGTGGGGGCACCCGCGTGGTCCGGGGGTTATCTGTCTCCGAAGACGGTGCGGTGCCAGTCCTTGCGGGCCACCGCGGTGGTGTCGAACATGACGTGCTTGACCTGGGTGTACTCGTCCAGCGAGTACTGGGACATGTCCTTGCCGTAGCCGGACGCCTTGTAGCCGCCGTGCGGCATCTCGCTGATGATCGGGATGTGGTCGTTGACCCAGACGCAGCCGGCCGCGATCTCCCGGGTGGCGCGCAGCGAGCGGTGCACGTTGCTCGTCCAGGCGGAGGCGGCCAGCCCGTACGGGGTGTCGTTGGCCAGCCGCAGGCCCTCGTCGTCGCCGTCGAAGGGCAGCACCACCAGCACCGGGCCGAAGATCTCGCCCTGCACGACCTCGCTGTCCTGGGCCGCGCCGGTGATCAGGGTCGGCCGGTAGTACGCGCCCCGGGTGAGGTCGGTGCCGTCGTGGCCCTTCTCCGGGGCCCGGCCGCCGGTGACCACGGTGGCGTACGAGCGGGCGCGCTCCACGAAGCCGGCCACCCGGTCCCGGTGGGCGTACGAGACCAGCGGGCCGAGGTCGGTGCGCGGGTTCAGCGGGTCGCCGATCCGGATCGCCGCGTACAGCTCGGCCACCCCGGCCACGAAGGCGTCGTACAGCGGGCGCTGGACGTAGGCGCGGGTGGCGGCGGTGCAGTCCTGGCCGCCGTTGATCAGCGAGGCCGCGACCGCTCCGTGCACCGCGGCGTCCAGGTCGGCGTCGTCGAAGACCACGAACGGGGCCTTGCCGCCGAGCTCCAGGTGAGTGCGCTTGACGCCCGCGGTGGCGATCTCGGCGACCCGCTTGCCGACGCCGGTGGAGCCGGTGAAGGAGACCATCGCGACGTCCGGGTGCCCGACCAGGTGCTCGCCCGCGGTGCGCCCGGCGCCGGTGACCACGTTGACCACGCCGTCCGGGATGCCGGCGGCGGTGCAGGCCCGGGCGAACATCAGCGAGGTCAGCGGGGTCAGCTCGGCCGGCTTGAGCACGATGGTGTTGCCCGCGGCGATCGCCGGGAGGATCTTCCAGGCGGCCATCTGCAGCGGGTAGTTCCACGGCGAGATCGAGCCGACCACGCCGACCGCCTCGCGCCGCACGTACGAGGTGTGGTCACCGGAGTACTCGCCGGCCGCCTTGCCCTCCAGGTTGCGGGCGGCGCCGGCGAAGAAGGCGGCGTTGTCGACGGTGCCGGGCACGTCGAACTCGGTGGCCAGCTTGACCGGCTTGCCGGTCTGCGCGGTCTCCACCCGGGCCAGGTCGTCGGCCGCCCCGGCCAGCACGGCGGCCAGCCGGGTGAGCGCCTCGGAGCGCGCACCGGGGGTGGCCGAGGACCAGCCGGGCAGGGCCGCCCTGGCGGCGGCGACGGCGGTGTCCACGTCCCCGGCGGTGGCCAGCGCGACCTGCTCGACCACGCTGCCGTCGGCGGGGTTGACGACCTGGAAGGGCTCGCCGCTCCCCCTGGTCTGGCGTCCCGCGATGTACTGCGCGCCCGGGCCGAAGTCGGTCAGGTCCATCTGGTTCCTCCAAGTGCCGTGGTTCGACCGCTGCGGGGTCACGCGTCCGCGGTGGGGGTCTGCGGTCCCGCTGACCTTGCCTGCTGCGGGGTTGGGGTGACAAGGGTCACTTCGACAACCTCGGCACGAAGGGCCTTACAGGGTGCAAGGGTGCGGGCAGGGCAACAGGTCGTCGGGGGGATGGATGATTTACCTGACACCCTGACTGCACGACCCTGACCGCACACCCCGACCGCGTCACCCTGACCGCGTCACCCGAAACCAGAACGCCCGGAGCCCCGGCTCCGCTCTCCACAGCCCCGGAGGCCCGCGATGCTCCCCACCGTCGCCCGAGTCCTCGACCTCGACGTGATGCGGCGCGGCCTGCCCCAGGTGGTGGCCGGCGCCGACCACCTGGAGCGGCCGGTCCGCTGGGTCCACGTCAGCGAACTGCCCGACGTCGCCGGGATGCTCCGCGGCGGCGAACTGGTGCTGACCACCGGCATCGCCCTGCCCGAGGACCGCGAGGGCCTGGCCCGCTACGTGCGCGAGCTGGACGAGGTCGGAGTGGCCGGCCTGGTCGTCGAGTTCGGGCGGCGCTACTTCGACTCGCTCCCCCGCGCCCTGGTCAACGCCGCCGAGCAGCGCGGACTGCCGCTGATCACGCTCCGCCGCGAGCTGCGCTTCGTCGCCGTCACCGAGGCCGTGCACGCCCTGGTGGTCAACTCCCAGCTGGAGCAGCTGCGGATCTCCGAGTCGGTCCACCAGGTCTTCAACGAGCTGGTGGTGGAGGGCGCCGAGCCGCCCGAGGTGATCCGCCAGGTGTCCCGGATGGCCGGCGCCCCGGTCGTCCTGGAGAACCTGGCCCACCAGGTCCTCGCCCACGACGCCGCCGGCCGCCCGGAGGCCGAGGTGCTGGAGGACTGGGAGCGCCGCTCGCGCGGGGTCCGTCCGGCCGGGCGCACCGGCCACGACCCGCGCAGCGGCTGGCTGGTCACCACCGTCGGAGCCCGCGGCCAGGACTGGGGCCGGCTGGTGCTGGTGCAGGAGCCCGGCCCGCTGCCCGAGGGCGAGGCCCACCCGCACACCATGCTGCTGGAGCGCGGCGCCTCCGCGCTGGCGCTCAACCGGCTGGTGGTGCGCGACCGGGAGAGCCTGGAGCGGCAGACCCACCGCACCCTGCTGTCCGGCATCCTCACCCACGCGCTGACCGTCTCCGAGGCGGCGCTGCGCGCCCAGGCCCTCGGCATCCCGCTGGAGGGCCGCCGGCTGGTCGGCGTGGTGCTGCGGCAGCGGCGCGGCCCGATCCCGGCCGCGCTGGAGGCGCAGGCCCGGCTGCGCGACTTCACCGAACTGGCCGCCGGCGCCGTCCGGGCCTGCCGGCTGACCGCCCTGGTCGGCGCGCTGGACGACGAGGCCGTCGGCCTGCTGATCACGCTCGGCACCCAGCAGGACGAGCACGCCTCGCTGGACGCCCTCTCCGCCGCGCTGCGCCGGATGTCCGCCGAGGCCGGACGGGAGGGCGGCGACCCGGCGGGCCCGGTGGTCGCGGTCGGCTCCTCGGTCGGCTCGGTGCGCGACGCCCGGCGCACCCTGCTGGAGGCCACCCAGGTCGCCGACGCCGCCCTGCACGACGCGCCCGGCGGCCGCAGCTCCTCCTACTACCGCCTGCCGGACGTCCGGCTGCGCGGCCTGCTCCACCTGCTGCGCGACGACGCCCGGCTGCAGACGTACGTGGAACGGGAGTTGGGCCCGCTGCTGGCCCACGACGCCGAGCACAACGGCCAGTTGGTGCAGATGCTGCGGATCTACCTGGAGCAGGGCCGGAACAAGTCGGCCGCGGCGGACGCCGCGCACCTGTCCCGGCCGTCCTTCTACGACCGGCTGCACAAGGTCGAGCGGATCCTCGGCGTCGACCTCGACCAGGTGGAGTCCTGCCTCTCCCTGCACGTGGCGCTGCTCGCCCTGGACGCCGTCCGGCGGTAGCGGTCACACCCCGGTGATGCGCCCCCAGACCTTGTGCAGCTCGGGCCGCTCGGCCGAGGTGACGTCGCGCATGGTGTGCAGCCGGGCGCGCATCCCGTCGGTCGGGAACACCAGCGGGTTCTCGGCGAGTTCGGCCTTCTCCTTGTCGCCGCTGGCCGCCAGCACCTCGCGGGCGGCCGGCACCGGGCAGATGTACTGGACGAACGCGGCGAGTTCGGCGGCCACCTCGGGCTGGTAGTAGTAGTCGATCAGCAGCTCGGCGTTGCGCTTGTGGGCGGCCCGGTTGGGGATCATCAGGCTCTCCGCCCACAGCTCGCCGCCCTCCTCCGGCACCACGAACTCGATGTCCGGGTTCTCGGCGGTGAGCTGGACGGCGTCGCCGGAGTAGGCCTGGCAGGCGAGCGCCGCACCGGAGGCGAGGTCGCTGGTGTAGTCGTTGCCGGTGAAGCGCCGGACGTGGCCGCTGTCCACCGTCTTCTGCACCAGGTCCATCGCCCGGCGCGCGTCGTCGTCGGTGAACTTCGCGATGTCCGCGCCCTGGGAGAGCATCAGCAGCCCGAGCGCCTCGTCCAGCCCGGCGAACAGCGTGACCCGGCCCTTGAGGTCGGGCGCCCACAGGTCGGCGGTGGACCTGATCTCCCGGCCGAGCGCCTTGCGGTTGTAGGCGATGCCGGTGATCCCGGACTGCCACGGCACGCTGCGCCGGCGCCCGGGGTCGAAGGCCGGGTCGGCCAGCTGCGGGTCCAGGTTGGCCGTGACGTTGGGCAGGTTGGCCCGGTCCATCGCCTGCACCCAGCCCAGCGAGACGTACCGCCCGGCCATCCAGTCGCTGATCACCATCAGGTCCCGGCCGGGGGCGGCGCCCTGGGTGAGCACCGGGCTGATCTTGCCGAAGAACTCGTCGTTGTCGTTGATGTCCTCGGTGTAGCCGACCGCGATCCCGGTCTTCTCGCTGAAGGCGTCCAGGGTGGGGCGCCCGCCCGCGTCGTCGGTGTCGATGTACTGCGTCCAGTTGGAGAAGACGAGCCGCTTGTCGTCCTCCGAACGGTCCGGCGCCGAGCGGCGGTCCTCGGCCACGTACGCGGCCGGGATGCCGCAACCGGTCAGCACGCCGGCGCCGAGCAGCGCGGCCCCGCCGAGCACGGAACGCCGGCGGACGGGGCTGGAGGCGGGAGGACGGCGGGTCAGGGTGGAGCTGCTGGGCATGAGCGGCCTTCCGGAGCGTGGGACGGCCCCGGGCACGCGGGTGCTCGGGGCCGTCCTGGTTGGTACGTCAGACAGTGTGCGCGTCGGTGAGCGACAGCACCTCGTCCAGGACCGCGAGGCCGGTCTTGGCCTCCTCCTCGGTGACGGTGCACGGCGGGACGACGTGGAAGCGGTTCATGTTGACGAACGGCCAGAGCCCGCGCTGCTTGCAGGCCGCGGCCAGCTCGCCCATCGGCGCGTTGGCGGCGCCGGCCGCGTTGTAGGGCACCAGCGGCTCGCGGGTCTCCCGGCTCTTCACCAGGTCCAGCGCCCAGAACACGCCGAGGCCGCGGACCTCGCCGATCGACGGGTGCCGCTCGGCCAGCTCGCGCAGGCCGGGGCCGAGCACCGTCTCGCCGATGTGCTTGGCGTTCTCGACGATGCCCTCCTCCGCCATGGTGGTGATGGTCGCCACCGCGGAGGCGCAGGCCAGCGGGTGGCCGGAGTAGGTGAGCCCGCCGGGGAAGGGTCGCTCGGCGAAGGTGGCCGCGATCTCGGCGCTGATCGCCACGCCGCCCAGCGGCACGTAGCCCGAGTTGACGCCCTTGGCGAAGGTGAGCAGGTCCGGGGTGACGCCCCAGTGGTCGGCGGCGAACCACTCGCCGGTGCGGCCGAAGCCGGCCATCACCTCGTCCAGGATGAACACGATCCCGTAGCGGTCGCAGATCTCCCGCACCCCGGCCAGGTAGCCGGCCGGCGGGACCAGGATGCCCGCGGTGCCGACCACGGTCTCCAGGATGATCGCCGCGACGGTGCCGGGCCCCTCGAACGCGATCACCTGCTCCAGGTGCTCCAGCGCGCGCTCGCACTCCTGCGCCTCGTTCTCGGCGTGGAAGTTGGAGCGGTAGGCGTACGGCCCCCAGAAGTGCACCACGCCGGAGACGCCGCTCTCGTTGGGCCAGCGCCGCGGGTCGCCGGTGAGGGCGATCGCGTTGGCGGTGGCGCCGTGGTACGAGCGGTAGGTGGACAGCACCTTCTGCCGGCCGGTGTGCAGCCGGGCCAGCCGGATGGCGTTCTCGTTGGCCTCGGCGCCGCCGTTGGTGAAGAAGATCTTGTCCAGGTCTCCGGGGGTGCGCTCGGCGATCAGCCGGGCGGCCTCGCTGCGCGCCTCGACCGCGAAGCCGGGGGCGATGGTGCAGAGCTTCGCCGCCTGCTCCTGGATCGCGGCGACCACCTTCGGGTGCTGGTGGCCGATGTTGGTGTTGACCAGCTGCGAGGAGAAGTCGAGGTAGCGGTTGCCGTCGTAGTCCCAGAAGTACGAGCCCTCGGCGCCGGCCACCGCGAGGGGGTCGATCAGCGCCTGGGCGGACCACGAGTGGAAGACGTGCGCGCGGTCGACGGCCTTGACGGCCTGGCCGGCAGCTGAGTCAGCGGTGGGAATGCTCATGCCGGTAAGGCTAGGGCGGGCCCGTCCCCGAAGGGCAGTTCCATCGTGTCAGCCGGTCGCGCCAACCGTCGACAGGGTGCAAAGACACAGGGCCCGGGTCGAGAAGACCCGGGCCCATGGTCGGTTCAGCCGGTGATCAATTGATCAGATCGCGGTCATGACGTGCTTCACCCGGGTGTAGTCCTCGAAGCCGTACGCCGACAGGTCCTTGCCGTAGCCGGACTTCTTGAAGCCGCCGTGCGGCATCTCGGCGACCAGCGGGATGTGGGTGTTGATCCAGACGCAGCCGAAGTCCAGGCGGCGCGACATCCGCATGGCGCGGGCGTGGTCCTTGGTCCACACCGAGGAGGCCAGCGCGAACTCGACGCCGTTGGCGTACTCGACGGCCTGGTCCTCGTCGGTGAACTTCTGCACGGTGATGACCGGGCCGAAGACCTCGTTCTGGATGATCTCGTCGTCCTGGTTCAGGCCGGAGACGACGGTCGGGGCGTAGAAGTACCCCTTGTCGCCGACCCGGTGGCCGCCGGCCTCGACCTTGGCGTGGGCGGGCAGCCGCTCGATGAAGCCGGAGACCTGCTTCAGCTGGTTGGCGTTGTTCAGCGGGCCGTACAGCACGTCCTCGTCGTCCACGCCGCCGGTCTTGGTCTCGGCCGCGGCCTTGGCCAGCGCCTCGACGAAGGCGTCGTGGATCGACTCGTGGACCAGCACGCGGGTGGCGGCCGTACAGTCCTGGCCGGCGTTGAAGTAGCCCGCCACCGAGATGCCCTCGACGGCCTCGGCGATGTCGGCGTCCTCGAAGACCACGACCGGGGCCTTGCCGCCCAGCTCCAGGTGGACGCGCTTGACGTCCTTGGAGGCGGACTCGGCGACCGAGATGCCGGCGCGCACCGAGCCGGTGATGGAGGCCATCGCCGGGGTCTTGTGCTCGACCATCAGCTTGCCGGTCTCGCGGTCGCCGCAGATGACGTTGAAGACGCCGGCCGGCAGCTCCAGCTCCTTGAGCACGCCGCCGATGATCTCGGCCAGCAGCACGGTGGAGGCCGGGGTGGTGTCGGAGGGCTTCAGCACGACGGCGTTGCCCGCGGCGATGGCCGGGGCGAACTTCCAGACGGCCATCATCATCGGGTAGTTCCACGGCGCGACCTGGGCGCAGACGCCGACCGGCTCCCGGCGGATGATCGAGGTCATCCCGTCCATGTACTCACCGGCGGCCTTGCCCTCCAGCATGCGGGCCGCACCGGCGAAGAACCGGATCTGGTCCACCATCGGGCCGATCTCCTCGGAGAGGGTCAGCGCGCGGGGCTTGCCGGTGTTGCGCACCTCGGTGTCGACGATCTCGTCGGCGCGGGCCTCGACCGCGTCGGCGATCTTGAGCAGCAGCTTCTGCCGGGTGCTCGGGGTGGAGTCGCGCCAGATCGGGAACGCGGCGGCGGCCGAGGCCATGGCGGCGTCCACGTCAGCGGCACCGGACAGCGGCGACGTCGCGTAGACCTCGCCGGTGGTCGGGTCGACGATGTCGAGCGTGCGGCCGTCGACCGCGTCGACGAACTCACCGTTGATGTAGTTGCGCAGCGTGCGAAGGTCGCTCACGGATCTCTCCTCGGTCTGGGCCTGCGGCGTTGCAGATTCCGGCGCCATGGTACGTCGGCGGGTCCGGCGTACGAAGGGTCCCGAGTGGCCGCACCCGGAGCGGCGCGGTCCACTGGTGGCGGTACGCGCACCGGCCCTCGGGGGCGCGCGCGTACGGTGCCAGGGTAGCCGCACGACTGCTGGTATCGACAGGCGGAGTGCGCTCCGGCAATGAAATCCGCATACGTTTTCCAAGATCACGACGAAATCAGCAGTTTCCACGCTTGCGAATGCGCGAACGATCAGGCACAGTGGCCGCGTGGCCAACCGCGACCGGAACGCCAGCGTTCCCCTCGACGCCGCCTCCAAGGCGATCATCGAGCAGCTCCAGGAGGACGGGCGCCGCCCGTACGCCGCCATCGGCAAGGCCGTCGGCCTGTCCGAGGCGGCCGTGCGGCAGCGCGTCCAGAAGCTGCTCGACCAGGGCGTGATGCAGATCGTCGCCGTCACGGACCCGCTCACCGTCGGCTTCACCCGCCAGGCGATGGTCGGCATCCGGGTCGAGGGCGACATCGAACCCGTCGCCGACGCGTTGGCCGCCCTCGACGAGGTCGACTACGTCGTCTGCACCGCAGGCTCGTTCGACCTCCTGGCCGAACTGGTCTGCGAGGACGACGAGCACCTGCTCGAAATGATCAACAAGCGCATCCGCGCGCTTCCCGGCGTGCGGAGCACCGAGAGCTTCGTTTACCTGAAGCTCCGGAAACAGACCTACACCTGGGGCACCCGATGACAGCCGACCCGGCGCAGAAGGACCTTTCCAAGACCGCCTACGACCACCTGTGGATGCACTTCACCCGCATGTCGTCGTACGAGAACTCCCCCGTGCCGACGATCGTCAAGGGCGAGGGCACCTACGTCTGGGACGACAAGGGACGCAAGTACCTCGACGGCCTCGCCGGCCTGTTCGTCGTCCAGGCCGGCCACGGCCGTGAGGAGCTCGCCGAGGCCGCCGCCAAGCAGGCCAAGGAGCTCGCCTTCTTCCCGGTGTGGAGCTACGCCCACCCGAAGGCCGTCGAGCTGGCCGAGCGCCTGGCCAACTACGCCCCGGGCGACCTGAACAAGGTCTTCTTCTCCACCGGTGGCGGCGAGGCCGTCGAGACCGCCTGGAAGCTCGCCAAGCAGTACTTCAAGCTGACCGGCAAGCCGACCAAGTACAAGGTCATCTCGCGCGCCGTCGCCTACCACGGCACCCCGCAGGGCGCCCTGTCGATCACCGGCCTGCCGGGCCTGAAGGCCCCGTTCGAGCCGCTGGTCCCGGGCACCCACAAGGCGCCCAACACCAACATCTACCGCGCCCCGGCCTTCCTCGAGGGCCCCGACGGCACGGTCGACCCCGAGGCCTACGGCCGCTGGTGCGCCGACGAGATCGAGGTGGCCATCCTCAACGAGGGCGCCGAGACCGTCGCCGCCGTCTTCGTCGAGCCGGTGCAGAACGCCGGTGGCTGCTTCCCGCCGCCGCCCGGGTACTTCCAGCGCCTGCGCGAGATCTGCGACCGCCACGACGTGCTGCTGGTCTCGGACGAGGTCATCTGCGCCTTCGGCCGCCTGGGCACCATGTTCGGCGCCGACAAGTTCGGCTACCAGCCCGACATGATCACCTGCGCCAAGGGCATGACCTCGGGCTACTCCCCGATCGGCGCCACGATCATCTCGGACCGCCTCGCCGAGCCGTTCTACAAGGGTGACAACACCTTCCTGCACGGCTACACCTTCGGTGGCCACCCGGTCTCCTCCGCGGTGGCGCTGGCCAACCTCGACATCTTCGAGCGCGAGGGCCTGAACCAGCACGTGCTCGACAACGAGTCGGCGTTCCTGGGCACCCTGGACAAGCTGCGCGACCTGCCGATCGTCGGCGACGTCCGCGGCAACGGGTACTTCTACGGCATCGAGCTCGTGAAGGACAAGGTCACCAAGGAGTCGTTCAACGACGAGGAGGTCGAGCGCGTCCTCTACGGCTTCCTGTCGAAGGCCCTCTTCGACAACGGCCTGTACTGCCGCGCCGACGACCGTGGCGACCCGGTCATCCAGCTGGCCCCGCCGCTGATCTCCGACCAGTCGACCTTCGACGAGATCGAGCAGATCCTGCGGACCAGCCTCACCGACGCGTGGGCGAAGATCTGATCCCCTGAGCCTTCTTCCCCACCCCTCGTCGACCAGCGTCAGCAGTTCCTCGACACTCTCGGTTCGGTCGCGACGCTGTCGAAGACCGCCAACGACATCC
>NZ_JBHVEU010000140.1:0-19088 GCF_042802075.1 Kitasatospora sp. NPDC057518 | reverse complement strand
CATTCGCACCGCCTCCGCCACGGCGGCGGCGACGGGCTCGCTGAGCCCGATGCCCTCCTCCAGCGAGGCCGGCTCGCAGCCGACCACCAGGACGCGTTCGGGCGGCTCGCCGCCGGTGCCGGCGGCGAGCGTGGCGAGCAGGGCCAGTACGGCGTCGGGCCCCATCCGGTGCCCGTCGAGGGCGGGCGGTTCCGGCGGCTGTTCGGCGTCCGCCTCGATCAGGTAGAGGGTGCCGGGCGCCCCGCCCCGGTGGACGGCGTCCACCAGGACGGCGGTGCGGTGGCCGTCGAGCAGCCGGTAGGCGAGGTCGACGCCGCGCACGCCGACGTCGACCACCTCGACGCCCGCCGGCAGCGGGTGGGCGGACAGCCGCCGTACGGTCTCGACCCCGAAGCCGTCGTCGCCGAGGAAGATGTTGCCCACCCCGGCGACCAGCACCGTGCGGTCCGTCATGGCCCCTCCACCGGAGCGGCTCCGTCCAGCGCAGCGGTCCCGTCCACCGGGGCGGTCCCGTCCAGTGGCGTGACCTCGTCGGGCTGGAAGTAGCGGAAGCGCCCCTGGGCCCGCCACAGGTCGGCGCCCGGGTCGTCCTCCACCGTGACGGCCAGGTGCACCGAGCCGTCGAGGTCGTGCAGCACCGCCTCCACGATGCCGGTCCGCCCGTCCAGGAAGAGGTCCTGGGCGTCGGTGCGCCGCCGTCCGGGCCGCAGCAGCACCCGGCTGCCGGCGCCCACCTGGTGGCCGTCGACCAGCACCCGGTCCCGCTCGGGGTCGACCCCGGGGTCGTCGCCCGGGTCCCACCAGGGCTGCTCGGGACGGCCGAGGGCGGTGCTGCCGGTGGCCTCGCGCAGCCCGCGGATCGCGCCGTGCAGCCGGTCCAGCACCTCGGGCGGCATGGACTCGGCCAGGTCGATCACCGCGCCGGCCCGGTCGTCGGTGCCGCGGGCCTCGCGCTTCTCCTCCTCGGTCAGGGCCGCCGTCCGCAGCGCCAGGATCTCGTCGATCTCGGTGGCGTCGTACAGGGTGCCGAGGCTCTCCGGGGCGATCCGCGGGTGGTCCTCCAGGATGATCGGCGAGGACAGCACCACCCCGCGCTCGCCGTCCGGCCCGGCCAGCACCGGCCAGGTGCGCTCGTTGCGGCACCGCTCGACGGCCGGGCGGGCCCACTCGGGCGGGTCGGTGACGGACAGGAAGCGGCCGTGCTCCAGCCCGAGCAGCAGGTGCGCGGAGACCAGCGAGCGCGGCAGCGCCTGGTCGCGGGTGGCGTGCCGGGACGGCCGCCAGGCGGAGCTGTTCTCCACCTCCACGGTCAGCCGCTGCGCCCGGTACGGGCCGGGCAGTTCCTCGGCCCGCAGCCAGAGCAGGCCGTCGACCTGCTCGCGGCGCCGTATCACCCGGCCGACGACGGCGTCCCGCTCGTGCACCAGCCCGGTCTCGCCGACGCCCGGCAGCCGGAACGGCCGCTGCACCCCCTCGCCGGCCAACTCCTCGACCGGTACCAGGAGTTCGATCCGCTCCTCGACGCCCTCGTCCCATTCGACGAGGTCCCGGTCGGCCAGCTCCAGCCGTTCCACGGACTCGAAGCCGGCGGCGGTGGCCTGTTCGACGGTGCGCCGCTGGACCCGTAGGAAGCGCAGCTCGACCGCCAGCCGGTCCCCGTCGCGCGCCTCCATCAGGCACTCGGTGCGCTGGTGGGAGTGCTCGCCGCCCTGCGCGGTGTACTCGGGCGGCACCAGGACGCCGAACTGCCAGCGCAGCCGGTTCTTGGCCGCCGAGGCGCGGTACGGGTAGAGCACGTAGCCCTCCAGCAGCACCGCGTCGGCGATCTGCCGGGCGGCCGCGAAGCCGCGTTCGATCCGCTCCGGGAGGCCGCTCACCGGGCCCCCTCCCCGATCGCCGCGGCCGTGAGCAGCTCGCGCACCGTCGCCTCCCAGGAGGGCAGGGCCCGCCGCGAGCGGTAGGCCAGCAGCTCGGCCATGGCGTCCTCCGGCAGCCGCAGCCAGCCGCTGCCGGGGAAGTGCCGGTCGATCGCCTCCCGCCAGACCCGCACCGGCATCCGCACCCGGGCCTCCCGGTCCCAGGGCACCGGGCTGACCTGGAAGCCGCCGGGGCCGGCGAAGGCGGTGCCGGAGAAGAGCAGCAGCAGCGGGACCTCGCCGCCGTCCAGTGCCTGGAAGTAGCGGGCCGAGGCGACGTCCTGGTCGTAGGTGCAGGGCACCGCGAGGTCGATCTCGGTCTCGCCGGTGAAGCCGGGGACGAGCAGCGGCACGGTGGCGAACTGGATCGGGTTGAGCGTGGTCGCCCAGCGCTCCCGTCCGCCGAACAGGTCGGCCAGCCGCCCGCCCTCGGCCTCGCCGTACGGCCGGCGGACCGGTTCGATCCGCAGCTGGACCTGGAGGGCGAGGGCGTGCACCCGGGTGTCGGCCGGGGCCTTGATCCGCAGCCGGAACACCAGGGTCGGCCCGGCCGCGTACGGGTCGGACCGCACGCCGGTGCAGGCGAAGCCGAGCGCCGTCACGCCGTCACCTCCGCGGGCAGCGGGCGGGCCCGGTCGGCCAGGCGCGCGAAGAACGCGTCGAGTTCGGCCCGCGCCTCGGCGCCGCCGTCGAAGCCGTGCCAGCACCGCCGCAGCCGGCCGACCAGCTCGTAGCAGATGTCGATCGGCACCAGGAAGCACGCCACGCGCTCCTCGGTGCGGCGCACCAGCAGCGCCTCCACGTCGGGTTCCAGGGCGGCGGCCAGCCGGCTGCCACCGAGGGCGCGCTGCCAGGCCTGCTCGTCCAGTTCGCTCTCGGTGGCGCCGGCCGGGCCGGGGTAGAAGGCCAGCAGCTGGTCCATCACGGTGCTGCGGAACAGGAAGGCGGTGCCCACCGGGATGCCCAGCACCGACCAGGCCTGCTGGTCCAACTCCCGTTCCGGGTCGGCGAGGTAGCGGTCCGGCACGGTGCGGTAGCGGCCGCCGGCCGCGCCCGGCTGCTGGAACAGCAGGCCGCAGGCGGTGCAGGCGCAGGCCAGGGCGCGGTCCTCGACGTCCACCAGGTGGCGGTGGCCGCCGGGCAGGTCCCGGCCGCAGAACGCGCACTGCTCGGGGCGCGGCGGCGCCGGTTCGCGCAGCCGGTGCAGCAGGGCGGTCCCGTCGCGGGAGATCCGGCGGGTGTTCATCGCGCCTCCGCGGGCTGTGGCGGGCGGGTGCCGATCTGGAGCAGCTGCGGGGCGCGTTCCAGTTCCACGGCCGTCACCTCGGGCGCGTGGCAGGCGAGGACGGCCTGCGCCTCCTGTTCGCCGCAGCCGCAGCCGGTGGCCGTGCGGCGCAGCCGCAGGACGCCGGTGGCCGGGTCGAAGCCGGCCGCCTCGACCCGCTCGGGCAGGGCCGCGAGCGCCCGCTCGATCCGGGCGGGGAGGTCCTCGGGGTGCAGGTCGTGCAGGAGCAGCAGCCCGGCCACGACCGGGTCGTCCAGCATCCGGTCCAGGGCGGGCGGGGGCAGTGCCGGCACCAGCCGGGCCAGGCCCTGGCCGTAGAACTCCATGAGGTCGCGGACCAGTTGCTCGCCGGCCCGCTCGGCGTCGGCGCCGCTGTCGGCCAGCGCGTCCAGGGCCTGCTGGATCCGCAGCCCGGTCTGCTCGGCCGTCATGCGGTGAGCCCGCTCAGGCCGGTGGGCACGTGCATGGTCTGCACGGTGCGCCCGCCGCCGACGTACATGTGCACGCCGCAGGGCAGACAGGGGTCGAAGCTGCGGACCGCGCGCATGATGTCGATGCCCTTGAAGGTGTCCGGCGGGTTCTCCTCGAAGATCGGGGTGTTCTGCACCGCGTCCTCGTACGGGCCGGGCGTGCCGTAGCTGTCCCGGACGCTGGCGTTCCACGGGGTGGGCGGGTACGGGTGGTAGTTGGCGATCTTGCCGTCGCGGATCACCATGTGGTGCGAGAGCACGCCGCGCACGGCCTCGGTGAAGCCGCAGCCGATCGACTCGTCCGGCACCTCGAAGCGCTCCCAGGTCTGGCTGCGCCCGGCGCGGACCTCGTCAAGCGCCTTTTCGGCGAAGTGCAGGGCGGCGGCGGCCGCGTACGCCTGGAAGTAGGTGCGGGCGCGGTTGCGCTCGATGGCGTTGCTCCACTGCGGGATCTTCCACTCGAAGGTGACCTCGGGCTTGGTCATCGAGCGGGGCAGGTTGATCTGCACGCTGTGGCCGGTGGCCTTGACGTAGCCGATGTCGACCAGCCCGGACAGCGCGGTGGACCACAGCCGGGCGATCGGGCCGCCGCCGGTGTCGAGGGCGAGGTGGTCCTTGCCGTCGAACCAGCGCGGGGACATCACCCAGCTGTACTTGTCGTCGAAGTTGCGCTTCTGCGGCTGCGGGATGGTGTGCTGGTTCCAGGGGTGCCGGGGGTCGACGGGGTTGCCGAGCGGGTCGTGGGTGACGAACAGCTCCTTGCCCTGCCAGTCCTCGTAGTAGGAGCTGCCGAGCAGGATGCGGATGCCGAGGTTGATCTCGGTGAGGTCGTTGGTGACGAGCTTGCCGTCCACCACGACGCCGGGGGTGACGAACATCCGCCGGCCCCAGTCCGTCATGTTGCGGTACGTGAAGTCGCAGTGGTCCGGGTCGTTGAGGCTGCCCCAGCAGCCGAGCAGGACCCGGCGCCGGCCGACCTCCTCGTAGCCGGGCAGGGCCTGGTAGAAGAAGTCGAAGAGGTCGTCGTGCAGCGGCACGACCTTCTTCATGAACTCGACGTAGCGCATCAGCCGGGTCAGGTAGTCGGTGAACAGCTGCACCGTCGCGACGGTGCCGACGCCGCCCGGGTAGAGCGTGGAGGGGTGCACGTGGCGACCCTCCATCAGGCAGAACATCTCCCGGGTGTACCGGCTGACCTGGAGCGCCTCGCGGTAGAACTCACCCTCGATCGGGTTGAGCGAGCGCATGATGTCGGCGATCGTCTTGTAGCCGTGGTCCCCGGCGTGCGGGGCCTCGGTGCGCTCGGCGAGCTCCAGCACGCCGGGGTTGGTCTCGCGGACCATCCGCTCGCAGTAGTCGACCCCGACCAGGTTCTCCTGGAAGATGTTGTGGTCGAACATGTACTCGGCGGCCTCACCGAGGTTGATGATCCACTCGCCCAGGTGCGGGGGCTTCACCCCGTACGCCATGTTCTGCGTGTAGACGGAGCAGGTGGCGTGGTTGTCGCCGCAGATCCCGCAGATCCGGCTGGTGATGAAGTGGGCGTCGCGCGGGTCCTTGCCGCGCATGAAGACGCTGTAGCCGCGGAAGACCGAGGAGGTGCTGTAGCACTCCGCGACCCGCTTCTGCTTGAAGTCGATCTTCGTGTGGATGCCCAGGCTGCCCACGATCCGGGTGATCGGGTCCCAGGACATCTCGGTCAGGCCGCTGCCGTCGCCGGTCGCCCTGGTGGTCGGTGTTGCCATCGTGTCTGTCGTGTCCTTGTCTCTGGGAGCGGGGCCTCGGCGAGCGGGGGCCGTGCGGACGGGGGCCGTGGGAGCGGGGTCTCCGCGGAGGGGATCCCGGCGGACGGGGCGGGGGAAGGCGGCGGCCGCACACCGGGCGGTGTGCGGCCCCGCGGCGTCACCAGGGCGGGCGGTAGCCCGTGGTCAGGCGGCTGCCGGTGCGGCGCCACTTGGGTTCCTTGTCGAGGGTGCTCTGGGTGATCGCGCGCAGCCGGCGGATCACCGAGCCGTACGCGCTGCTGGCGGCGGTGGAGACGTGCGAGCCGGGCGGCGGGTCCATGAAGGGCATGAACTTGTCCGGGAAGCCCGGCATGGTGCAGGCGATGCAGATGCCGCCCACGTTCGGGCAGCCGCCGATGCCGTTGGTCCAGCCGCGCTTGGTGACGTTGCACTTGACGACCGGGCCCCAGCAGCCGAGCCGGACGAGGCACTCGGGCGTGCCGTAGTCGGTGGCGAACTGCCCCTGCTCGTAGTAGCCGCCGCGGTCGCAGCCCTCGTGCACGGTGGCGCCGAACAGCCAGGCGGGCCGCAGCTTGTCGTCGAGCGGGATCATCGGCGCGGAGCCGGCCAGCTGGTACAGCAGGTAGGTGAGCGTCTCGGCGAAGTTGTCGGGCTGGATCGGGCAGCCGGGCACGCAGACGATCGGCAGTCCGGCCTTGGACTTCCAGTCCCAGCCCAGGTAGTCCGGCACGCCCATCGCGCCGGTCGGGTTGCCGGCCATCGCGTGGATGCCGCCGTACGTGGCACAGGTGCCGATCGCCACCACGGCGGTCGCCTTCGGGGCGAGCCGGTCCAGCCACTCGCTGGTGGTGATGGGCTGGCCGGTGGCGGGGTCGTCGCCGAAGCCGCACCAGTAGCCCTCCTTCTTGATCTTCTCGTTGGGGATGGACCCCTCGACGACCAGCACGAACGGCTCGATCTCGCCGCGCTCGGCCTTGAAGAACCACTCGACGAAGTTGTCCGCGCCCTGGACCGGGCCGCACTCGAAGTCGATCAGCGGCCAGTGCACGGCGACCTTGGGCAGGCCGGGCAGCGCGCCGGTGACGATCTCCTCGATGCTCGGCTGCATCGCGGCGGTCAGCGAGACGGAGTCGCCGTCGCAGCTGAGGCCCGCGTTGATCCAGAGGATGTGCACCGCGTCGGCGTCGGGCTTCGCGGCGGCCTCGGCCGTCCCGGCCGTCGAAGCGGTTGGAGCTGTTGCAGCACCCATGAGGATGCCTCCTCGGGGATGGGAGCCGGAGGGAATGGCTCGAAGCCAGTCTTAGCAACGGTCCGGGCCGGGCGCCGGTCCGCGCGGCGGGAGCCGGCGCCCGGGGAGGCAAGCCCGGCGGGGCCGTTCGGGTCACGCTCGGGCGGCGGGCCCCGTCGGCACCGGGCGCTTGTGGACGAACGCGGAACGCAGCGCGTGATACGGCGATTCGGGTGTGAAGAACTGCCGGTGCATCACCGCGAGCTCCTCCTCCCGGTACGCGTCGAGCGGCTTCGTCCGCTCGTCGGCCTCGCGCGCGGCCTTCTTCGCCGCGATCCGCTGCTGGGCGGTGGGCGAGGCGGCGAGCAGCCCGGCCAGGTGGGCCGCGGACGGCCCGAACTCCTCGGGCCCGCAGGCCAGCACCCGGTCGACCAGGCCGATCCGCTCGGCCGTGGCCGCGGAGACCGGGAGCGCCTGGCGGGTCAGCCGCTCGGCCGCCGCCGCGCCGACCCTGCGCGGCAGGGTGTACGTCCAGTACTCCGAGCCGTGCAGCCCCATCAGCCGGTAGTGGGGGTTGAGGACGGAGCCGGCGCGGCACCACACCTCGTCCGCCGCCAGGGCCAGCATCACCCCGCCGGCCGCCGCGTTGCCGCCGACGGCGGCGACCACCAGCCGGTCGGTGGTGGTGAGCACCGCGTCGACCAGCTCGTCCATCGCGGTGATGTTGTCCCAGGACTCGACGGCCGGGTCCGGCGCGGCCTCGATCACGTTGAGGTGGATGCCGTTGGAGAAGAAGTCCCGGCCGCCGCCGAGCACCAGCACCGAGGTCGGACGGGCCGCGGCGAAGCGGTACGCGGCCAGCAGCCGGCGGCAGTGGCCGGTGGACATCGCGCCGCCCGGGAAGGAGAAGCGCAGGAAGCCCACCGGGCCGTCCTCGCGGTAGCGCAGGTCCGACCAGACCGGGCCGTCCCCCTCCCCCGGCATCAGCGGCGCCGCCACCTCCGGCAGCGCCGGCAGCAGCCCGCCGAGGGCCGTGGCCGCCGGGAGCTTGACGCCCGCCGGGCCGCCGGGGGTGCGGCGGCGGAGCTCGGGGATCCAGACCGCGCCGTCCGAGGTGGCCCGGCAGACGGCGCCGGCCCGGGTGGCGATCAGCTCGCCCGGGCGGCCGCGCAGCACCGGCTCGCGGTGCCCGCCGTGCAGGTACCAGGCGCCGCCGCACAGCTCGTCGAGCACCCCGGGGCGCGAGTCCGCCGCGCGGAGCCTGCGCAGCACCGCCTCGGTGGGGTCGGCCGCCCAGTCGATCCGGCGCTCCTCCTGGCGCAGCGCGGGCCGGGTCCGTACGGTGCCGCTCCAGCCGGGGCCGGACTGCGGCTCCGGCGCGTACCCGCCGGAGGCGAAGCGTTCGACGGCGAGCAGCGCGGCCGCCACCGCCGCGTCGGCGACCTCGTTGCGGTACAGGTCGCTCTTGCCGTACCCGGGCAGCCGGCAGGGCGCCCAGGCCCAGACCGGCCCGGCGTCCAGCTCCGCCTCGGCCTGCAGCACCGTGACGCCCCAGTCGGTGCGGCCCTCCTGGACGGCCCGGTCGAGGGAGGACGGGCCGCGGTCGCCCGGCGGGCCGGGGTGGACGACCAGGCAGGTGAGCTGTGACCAGAGCTCGCGCGGGATCGCCGTGCGCAGCATCGGCGCGAGCACCAGGTCGGGTTTCAGGCGGTGCACCGCGTCGAGCAACTCCTCGTCGTCACCGGCCAGTTGGACGTCCACGGTGTGGAGCCGGTCGCGCAGCTCGGCGTGCAGCCGCTGGCTGAGGCTGTTGAACGCGCTGGCGAGGAGAAGAATCCGCATGTACGACTCCGACGGGGTGGGGTTCCGGGAACCCGGCGATCATCGCTTCCGCCCCCGTGACGCCCCGTCCCGTCCGGTATGTCGCGCCGCGCGTTCACCCGAGCGGCCGGAGCCGGGCGGCGGGGCCGAGCGGGTAGCATGTAAGGCATGAATCCGAACCGTGACCCTTACGAGATCCGTCCCGGCGTGCCCACCGTCGAGGTCTTCCGCCGTCTGCGCACCGACGCCGGCCTCTCCGACAAGGCCCCCGAGGCGGTCGCGCTCGCCCTCCCCAACACCTGGTACGGCGTGGTCCTCCACCACGAGGGCGAGCCCGTCGGCATGGGGCGGATCATCGGCGACGGCGGCACCGCGTTCCAGGTCACCGACATCTGCGTCCACCCCGCGCACCAGGGCCACGGCCTCGGCAAGCGCATCATGGCCGCCCTCACCGGGGAACTGGAGCGCCGGGCACCCGCCACCGCGTACGTCTCGCTGATCGCGGACGGCCCCGCGCGCTTCCTCTACGAGAAGTTCGGCTTCGCGGACACCGCCGCCCACGACTCGATCGGCATGTACCGCCTGATGGGCGGGCGCTGACGGCCCGACGGCCCGGACTGTCGGTGGCGCGGTGTGTACTGGTGCCCGACCCGCCGCCCGCCCGCACGACCCCGGAGGCACCCCGATGGCCCGACTCCACGTCCGTTCCGGCCTCGACCCCGACGAGCCGGACACCCCGGCGGCCGCCCTGGTCGTCGACCCCGACGGCACCCCGGGGGAACAGGCCCTGGAGCGCCTCGGCGGGCACTGCTACGAGGGCGACGAGGTCCTCTACCTGGTGCAGACCGACGGCTGGGCCGAACACAGCTACGACGGGGGCCTGCTGACCGTCGCCGTCGCCGTCCACCCGGCCGTCCTGGAACGGGCGGAGATCGACCCGGCCGGCTTCCCGCTCCGCTCGGCCGCCGACCCGACGGCCGTCCTCGTGCTGCGCGCCGAGACCGCCGTCGCCCCGGACGTGGCCGAGCGGCTCGCCGAAGGCGCCGCCGTCCTCCTCGGCCCGCCGGACGCCCCGCTCGACGACCTCCTCGGCCCCGACGGCGACTGGCCGATCATCCTCGCGGGGCCCCCGCAGCCGTAGGCGGCCGCTTCGGCCGTCCGCGCGGCCGGGTCCATCCGGCCCGGAGACGGCGAAGGGCGCGCCTAAGTCCCGCAGCGGCGCAGCAGAAAGGGCCCCTCCGGAGGCGACCGGCGGGGCCCTTTCCTCACACCGAAGCGTGGGCGTGTCACTCGCCGTCGGCGGCCACCGGGACCTCGTCCTCACGGATGATGATGTGGTCCTCGCCCTCGATCTTGATCTCGGTGCCCGCGTACGAGCCGGACGGCTTCGCCTCGCTGTCCTCGGCCATGGCTCCTCCTTTCGGTCGACACGGTGTCGACCCGCGCTGATCCTGCCATGACCAACCGTCACCGGGCTATCGCCCTCGGTGGACCAGAGCTTCCCTGTTGATGCCAACCTGCCGATGACATCGGTGACTTGATGTCATTTCAGAATTTCGGACGCGTTGCCGCCGACGGACCACGGGCCGGACGGGTCCGGACTTCGTCACACCGAGGTCAGGGTCAGGTTCGCGGGGCCGCTGGCACCCGTGATGGTGCCGCCCCCGACCGGGCACAGCTCCGGGTTGGTCCCGGTGATGTCGGCGGCCTCCGTGGCCTTCACGGCGGCATCGCCCAGGTAGCGGCCGGCGGTGACGGTGCCGGTGAAGGTCGCGGCTCCGCCGGTGTCCTCCACGGAGGTCCAGTGCACGGTGCTCGTCGTGTGGTCGTCCCAGGCGATGGTCTCGTCGAACGGGGTGAGGGTGTGGAGCACGTTGAGGCAGGTCTCGCCGGGCTCGCTGTTGGTGACCGAGCTCGACCCGGGGAGGCCGGTCACGCACGTCGCGTAGGAGTTCTGGGTGGCGATGGTGACGTTCTGCGGCTGGTTGGTCAGCGCGGGGGTGAACTCGTCGGTGAACGTGCCGGTGCACTGCACGTCCACCACCCCCTGGGCACGGGCCGGCGCGCTCGCCGGGACGAGGAGGAGCCCGCCGGCCAGCGCCACGGCCCCGGCCGCGGCGGCGAGGCGGGAGAAGACGACTCGGGACGGAACAGCGTTCATGCGAACCTCCGACGAGGGAACCCCGAACTGCTTTGCCCACTGACGGTGCCACGGAGCGCCGCCGCCCGGGAGGCGTGCGAGGACGGCGTGACGGATCGCGGCGGCCGCCCGGACCCGTCCGCGCCCCGGCGGGCACAGCGGACGGGCCGGGCACACCGCGCCGGACTCTGCCCGTCGGCGGGCCCTACGCCCCGTCCGAGGTGCCGAGGAGGTCGGTGACCAGGTGGCGGGCGTAGGCGGGGGTAAGGCCGGAGGGGCGGAAGAGGATGCGGTACATCAGGGGGGCGACGAGGCGGTCCATGGCGGTCTCGACCTCGGGGGCGTCCTCGCCGCGGGCGCGGGCCCGGGCGAGGACGAGGCCGAGCTGGTCGGCGGCGTAGGCCGAGCACTGGCCGGCGTTGCCGCCGTCCGGGTCGCCGAGGAGGGCGTCGCGGACGTAGGCGCGGCCGGAGGCGGAGGCCATCTCGTCGAGGAACTGTTCGGCCCAGGCGGTGAGGTCGGCGCGCAGGCCGCCGCGGTCCTCCGGTTCGGCGTCGGGGCGCAGCCGCTCCACCGCGACGTCCGACAGCAGTTCGGCGAGGTCGCCCCAGCGGCGGTAGACCGTGGACGGGGTGACGCCGGCCCGCTGGGCGACCATCGGTA
This sequence comes from Kitasatospora sp. NPDC057518, assembly GCF_042802075.1. Lineage (NCBI taxonomy): Bacteria > Bacillati > Actinomycetota > Actinomycetes > Kitasatosporales > Streptomycetaceae > Kitasatospora > Kitasatospora sp. NPDC057518. The sequence goes on along the minus strand of NZ_JBHVEU010000140.1, from coordinate 7,820 downwards.
CGGTGAGCGCCTCGCGGCCCACCTCCGCGAGCAGCTCGCGGACCGCGGTGTGCACCGCCTCCTGGACGCGGGCGCTGCGCCCGCCCGGGCGGGCCATCTGGCGAGGACTCATACCGCCATCTTAAAGCGTCGCCTTTGCGTTAAGGCGGGCCGGGCCCGGTCAGACCACCGGTGCGAGCGCCCGCGCGGGCTGCGTGCGCTCGTAGGCGTGGCCCACCCGCAGCAGCGTGCGCTCGTCGAAGGGCCGCCCGAGCAGTTGCAGGCCGATCGGCAGGCCCGCCGCGTCGCGGCCGGCCGGGACGGTCAGGGCGGGTAGGCCGGTGACGTTGGCCGGGGCGCAGAGCCGGACGTAGGCGTCGGCGACGCCCTCGGAGGTGCCGTCCGGCCAGGTGACCGTCTCCTGGCCGGCCCGGACCGCCGTGGTCGGCACCGTCGGGGCGGCGATCACGTCGACCTCCTCCAGGATCCCCGCCCACGCGTCGCGGATCAGCGTCCGGGCGCGCTGGGCGCGCAGGTGGTCGCCCGCGTCGATCAGCTCGCCGGCCTCCAGCAGGACCCGGACGTCCGCCTGGTACAGCTCGGGGACGGTGCGCAGGGTGCGGGCGTGGTAGGCGGAGGCCTCCGGCGCCACCAGGCCCCACAGGGTGGGCAGGAGGTAGCGGGCCAGCGGGACCTCCACCTCGACGGGCCGGGCGCCGAGCGCCTCCAGCCGCGCGACGGCGTGGTGGACGGCGGCCGCCACCTCCGGGTCGACGTGGTCGACGTAGTGGTTGACCGGCACGCCGACCCGCACGCCCGTCAGGTCCGGCTCCCGCTCCGGCCGGTAGTCGACGGCGGGGGCGGCCACCGAGGCGGGGTCGCGCGGGTCGTGCCCGGCGAGGGCGGCCAGGACCAGCGCCGCGTCCTCCACGGTGCGGGTGATCGGGCCGACGTGGTCGAGCGACCAGGACAGCGGGGTGACGCCGTGGCGGGGCACCAGCCCGTAGGTCGGCTTGAGGCCGACCACCCCGTTCAGCGCGGCGGGCACCCGGATCGAGCCGCCGGTGTCGGTGCCGAGGGCGAAGGTCGCCGCCCCGGCGGCCACCGCGACGGCGGACCCGCCGCTGGAGCCGCCGGCGACCCGCTCGCGGTCCCAGGCGTTGGCGGTCTGCGGGGTGGTCAGGCCGTAGGCGAACTCATGGGTGTGGGTCTTGCCGGCCAGGACGGCGCCGGCGGCCCGCAGCCGGGCGGCGACGGTGCTGTCGGCGGCCGCGCGGTGGCCGTCCCGGACCCGGGAGCTCGCGGTGGTGGGCGATCCGGCGACGTCGATCAGGTCCTTGAGCCCGACCGGGACGCCGTGCAGCGGCCCCCGGTACCGGCCCCGGGCGATCTCCCGCTCGGCCTCGCGCGCCGCGTCGCGGGCCTGTTCGGCGGCGACGGCGACGTACGCGCCGAGGTGCGGCTCCACCCGGTCGATGCGGCCGAGGACGGAGTCGACCAGCTCGACGGGGGACAGCCGCCGCTCCCGGATCCGCGCCGAGGCGGCGGCGATGGTCAGCTCATACGGCTGCATCGGGGTGCCCCCCTTCCGCGCGGAAGGCGGCGGCGGGCGGGGTGTCCCCGAGGTCCAGCTCCCGCAGGACGGCGACGACGGACCGGATGTGCCCGGCGGTGGCCGCCACCGCGGCGTGCCGGTCGGTCGGCAGGTCGAGCCCGGCCCGGGCGGCCCGGCGGGCCGCCTCGGGCGGGGTGAGCTCCGCATTGGACATGGATGCGCTCCTGATCGTGGGCGAGGCGGGGGTGGTGCGAGGCACCACGAGGCATCCCCGCCAAAAGCTAAGGGTTTGCGTTAGCGAGACTGTAGGTTCTATGGTCGCGTTAACGCAAACGAATGGCTTTTGCAGCGGAGGAACCGCCCCATGCCCGACACCCCTACCCCCTCCTGGACGGTCGGCGACCTCACCGTCCACCGCGTCGACGAAGTCCCGCTGCCGCCCGCCACCGGGCCGTGGCTGCTGCCCGACGCCACCCCCGAACTGGTGGCCGGCCAGGACTGGCTGCGCCCCGACTTCGCCGACGCCGACGGCGTGCTGCGCCTGGACAGCCACAGCTTCGCCGTCGTCGTGGACGGGCTGCGCGTCCTCGTCGACACCGGCATCGGCAACGGCAAGCAGCGGGCCAACCCGGCCTGGCACGACCTGCGCACCGACTACCCCGAGCGCCTGGCCGCCGCCGGTTTCCCGCCGGACTCCGTCGACCTGGTGGTCCTCACCCACCTGCACGCCGACCACGTCGGCTGGAACACCCGGCAGGTGGACGGCGCGTGGGAGCCCACCTTCCCCGGCGCGCGCTACCTCACCACCCGCGCCGAGCGGGAGTTCTGGGCCGGGTACCCCATGGACGAGGCGCGCGCGCAGCTGTTCCGCGACTCGGTGCTCCCGGTCGAGCGGGCCGGCCTGCTGGACCTGGTCGACGTCCCGGCCGAGGGCCTGCGGATCGTTCCCGGCCTGTGCCTGCTCCCCACCCCCGGCCACACCCCGGGACACGTCGCCGTCGAACTGACCAGCCGGGGCCGGACGGCGCTGATCACCGGCGACTGCCTCCACCACCCGGTGCAGCTCGCCCACCCGGCCATCGGCGCCTGCGTCGACATCGACCCCCGGCAGTCCGCCGCCACCCGCCGGGCGCTGCTCGCCTCCCTCGCCGGTACGGACACCCTGCTGCTCGGCACCCACTTCGCCCCGCCCACCGCCGGCCACGTCCTCGCCGACGGGGAGGCCTACCGGCTGCGGCCCGTGCCCCCGACAGTCGGGGAGAGCGGCCCGCCCGTCGGCGCCGACGGAGCGCGGTGAGGGCACACCGGGCGGGGCCGCCGAGCCGGCGCGCCGTCGGTTCGCCTCCGCTCGACCCCCTGACCGTCAAGTCGGCCCGTCCGAGCGCCGGTCCGATCGTCTGATGAACCGTAGGCTCGACGGCACCCGCTTCGCCGAACCGGGATCGGTGCCCGCCCTCCCGGGGGCGGGCGGGACGATTGAGACGGCAGGAGGAGTTGAGGACGCTGGGAGCGTTCGTCGAGCCCTTCGGGCAAGGATGGGTCCACTTCACCGACTTCGCCATCGCCCTGGTCCTGGCCAGCGCGATCGGCCTGGAACGGGAGATCAGACAGAAGGCCGCCGGGCTGCGCACCTACACCGTCGTCGGCCTCGGGGCGGCACTCTTCACCCTGGTGAGCAAGTACGGCTTCAGCGACGTGGTCCAGTCCGGCGTGGTCACCCTGGACCCGTCCAGGATGGCCGCCCAGATCGTCTCCGGACTGGGCTTCATCGGCGCCGGGGTGATCTTCGTCCAGCGCGGCTCGATCCGGGGGCTGACCACGGCCGCCACCGTCTGGCTGACCGCCGCCATCGGCACGGCGGCGGCCGCCGGACTGCCGCTGCTCGCCACCGCGGCCACCGCCGCCTACTTCTTCGTCGGCTACGTGCTGCGGCCGCTCACCCACCGGCTGCCGAGGCTGCGCACCCGCCCGGTCAGCTGCCACGTCACCTACACCGAGGGCAACGGCCTGCTGCGGCTGCTGCTCGCCCGGATCACCGCCGCGGGGTTCGCCGTGGCCGAACTGGCGACCGTGGACCGGGCCGGGCCGCCCGGCGAGGGCGGCGGCGGGGTCGACGAGCGGATCGCGGAGGTGCACCTCACCGTGCACGGCCGCGGGGACCTGTCCGCCCTCACCGCCGAACTGGCCCGCCTCCCGGGCGTCCTGACCTGCGCGGTCAGCCACGCCGAGGACTGAGGCCGGCTCAGTCCGCCGACCCGGCCGGCACCGCCGGCGCCACCGGGGGCGTCCGGACGGCGAGCAGGGCGGTGTCGTCCGTCAACCGGCCGCCGGTGTGCCGGAGGACCTCGGCCGCCACCTCGTCGACCAGGCGCCCGGGGTCGACCGCCCCGGGCCGGGCGGCCAGGCGCTCCAGGTGGTCGCGCAGGGCGAAGAAGGCGCCCGTCCGGTCGCGGGCCTCGGTCACCCCGTCCGAGACGATCAGGACCGTCTCCTCCGGGCCCAGGCTCAGCCGCCGGACCTCCGGCAGCCCGCCGGCCAGCTGGGCCAGCCCGAGCGGCGCGCCGTTGCCCGGCGGCAGCTGGCGCACCCCCGCGGGGCCGAGGACGTGGGGGCTGTCGTGGCCGAAGTTGACCACCTCCACCTCCCCCGGCGCGTCGGCCGGGAACCAGACGACCACCGCCGTGGCGAACCGCTCCTCCTGCTCCCCCAGCCGCTCCGCCAGCAGGTTCTGCCGGTGCAGCCGCTCCTCCAGCCAGGACGCGACGGTGGCCAGGTCCGCCTCGTGGAAGGCGGCCTCCCGGAAGCAGCCCACCAGGGCCGCCGCCGCGGAGACAGCCGGCAGGCCCTTGCCCTGGACGTCGCCGAGGATGACCCGCGCCCCGAACGGGGTGGCCAGCACGTCGTAGAAGTCGCCGCCCACCCGGGCCTCGACGTCCGCGGCCAGGTAGCGCGCCGCCGAGTCCACCCCGCCCCAGCCCGGCGGCACCGGGCGCAGCACCACCTGCCGGGTGGTCTCGGCCGTGCCCTGGAGGTGGTGGACGTAGGCGGCGGCCCGGGCGCGGAAGATGCTGATCGGCACCGAGACGGCGGCCCCCGCGATCACCAGCAGGAAGTCCTCGATCCCCTGGGACTTGCTCCAGATGCTGTCCAGGGCCGGGTAGGCGACGACGGCGAGCAGGGCGAACAGCGTGGTGGCCGCCGGGCCGCAGAGCCCTGCGGTCACCACCGGGACCATCGCCAGCCAGCTGACGGACGCGAACGTGACGGGGGTGGCCGCGTCCACGCCCACCACCGCCGCCAGCACCGCCAGCGGCACCAGCCAGGACCAGTGGCCGTACCTGATCAGCACCGGCAGCCGCGGCCCCGGCTCCTCGACGGAACGCGCCCGCAAGCCGTCCCTCCCGTTCTCGCGACGTCCCCCGCTGTTCGGGCGCCCCGCCCGGCGCGCAGCCGCCCGGCGGAGGTTGCGCCCAAGGTACGGGGCCCGGTCACGGCAGGGGTGGTGCGGCGGCGTGGTGGCTCCGGCGCCCGCACGTTCGGCCCAGTCGGAGCACGGCTCGCGACGCCCCGCCCGGGCCCGGCACCGCTCCACCGCGTGCGGCTTTCCGAGTGAGGGGGCAGGGTGGTCCCGTACGGACCTGCCCGAACCACGCGGCGCCACCGGTGACCCGGCGGCCGGCCGAAGGAGGCGCCATGCGCACCCTGAAGATCCCCCGTCGGAGCCTGGCCCTGGCCGCGGCCCTCGCCGCCCTGCCGACCGCCGCGCTCGTCGCCCCGGCCCAGGCCGCGACCGGTGCCCGGACCGCGACCGCCGCCCCGCCGGTGTCCTTCGTGGAGCTCCCCGAGACCGCGCTGCCGCGCGACCACGCGACCCGGCCGATCACCGTCACGTACCGCAACGACTCCTCGGCCGACCGGACGGTGGCCCCGCAGATCCTGGTCGACTCGCCGGACAACGGGCCCTTCCTCAACCCGGCGGGCATCCGGATCGAGGTGCTCTCCCCCGACGGCCACTGGCGCGCCATTCCGCTCGGCAGCCAGACCGGCACGCTGTACACCCGGCTCGTCCCGGCCAAGACCGTCCTGCACGGCCACCAGACCCTCACCGCGCACTACCGGGTCACCGTGGTCGGGAAGGCGCCGCTCCAGGGCACGGTCGAGCCCCGGGTGGCGCTCTACCGCTGAGTCACCGGCCGCCCTGGGTCACCGGTGGCTCAGGGCAGCTGCACCGGCGTGAAGGTGCCGGCCGGGGTGCCCGCCAGCGCGCCGTCCATGGCGTCGCGCCAGATCGGGCCGGCCAGGGTGCCGCCGAAGGCCTGGCCGACCACCTGGCCGCCGATCCGCTGGCCGTCCAGCGGCTTGGGGTTGTCGGTGTCGCTGACCACGGTCGCGCCCGCCATCTCCGGGGTGTAGCCGACGAACCACACCTGGCGGCTGTCGTTGGTGGTGCCGGTCTTGCCCGCGCTGTCCCGGCCGGTGAGGCCGGCTGTCTGCCCGGTGCCGTCCTCGACCACGCCCTTGAGCATCGCGCTGACCGTGTCGGCGGTGCCGGCCGACATCACCGCCGAGCAGTTCGCCTGCGGCACCGCGAGCGGCTTGCCGTCGGGGCCGGTCACCGAGGCGATGGCGGTCGGCGCGCAGTAGGTGCCGTGGGCGGCGAAGGCCGCGTAGACGGCCGCCATCGTCAGCGGGGTCAGGTCGTTGCTGCCGAGCGTCATCGACGGGACCACCTGGAGCTTCTCGCCGCCCGCCTGCTGGGTGATGCCCAGCTTGTTCGTCATCCGCGCGACGTCGCACAGGCCGGTGTCGGCCTCCAGCTTCGCGAAGTAGGTGTTGACGGACTGCGCCATGGCCGACTTCATGTCGAACCGGCCGGTGAGGCTCTGGCTGTCGTTGTGCACCTGCCCGGAGGACGGGAACCTCCCGCCCGAGCAGTCCGTCATGGCCGGCCACGGGATGCTGTAGTCCGTGCTGTAGGCCTGGTCGGCCGGGATGCCGCTCTCCAGGGCCGCCGCCGCGACGACCGGCTTGAAGGTCGAGCCGGTCGGGAACCCGAGCCCGCCGCCCATGGCCTTGTCGGCGTTGTAGTTGATCTGGGTCTGGTGCTGCTTGCCGTCGACGCCGTACGGGCGGCTCTGGCCCATCGCCAGGATCTTCCCGGTGCCCGGCTGGACGATGCTCATCGCGGTCGCCGCCTGGTCGCCCGCGTCGACGTGGCCGGTGACCGAGGCCTGGAGCGCCGCCTGGGCCTTCGGGTCGAGCGTGGTGCGGATATGCAGGCCGCCGCGCTTCCAGACCGCCTGCCGCTCGGCGGCCGAGGCGCCGAAGGCCGGGTCGGTGAGCACCGTCTCGCGCACGTAGTCGCAGAAGAAGCCCGCGCCCTGCTTGGCCAGGATGCACCCCTGCTGCGGCGCCTGGACGTTCAGCCCGAGCGGGGCGGCGATCGCCTGCCGGGCCTCCTCCTGGGTGATGTGCCCGTACCCGGCCATCTTGCGCAGCACGGTGTCGCGCCGCTCCTTCGCCGCCGTCGGGTTGACCGTCGGGTCGTAGCCGGTCGGCGACTGCACCAGGCCCGCCAGCAGCGCGGCCTGCGGCAGGGTGAGGTCTGCGGCGTGCACGCCGAAGTAGCGCTGGGAGGCCGCCTCGATGCCGTAGGCCTGCTCGCCGAAGAAGGTGATGTTCAGGTAGTTGGTGAGGATCTGGTCCTTGCTCAGGGTCTCCTCGACCTTGATCGCGTACTTCAGCTCCTGGATCTTGCGGCCGACGGTCTGCCGCTGCGCCTCGGCGACCTTCTGCGGGTCGTCGCCCGCCTCCTCGACGAAGACGTTCTTCACGTACTGCTGGGTGAGGGTGGAGGCGCCCTGGGCGGTGGTGCCCGAGGAGGCGTTCTTGTCCAGGGCGCGCAGCACGCCCTTGAGGTCGATCGCGCCGTGCTCGTAGAAGCGGTTGTCCTCGGTGTCCACCAGCGCGGTCTTCACCAGCGGGGAGATCCGGTCCGCCGGGACGACCGTGCGGTCCCGGTCGTACACGGTGGCGATCGTGCCGCCCTGGGCGTCGAGGATCGTCGTGGCCTGGGACAGCGGAGGGGTCTTGAAGTCGTCGGGCAGGCTCTGGAAGTCGTCCGCCGCCGACTGCGCGCCGAGCCCGACCGCCGCCACCGCGGGCAGCACCATCCCCGCCGCCACCACCCCGGCGACCACGCTGACCGCGACCAGCCGCGTCCCGTGTCCCAGCTTCCGTATGCCCGCCACCACCCGCAGTTCCGCCATGACGCGTGACCGTACGC